>NZ_JBIUWJ010000004.1:0-233576 GCF_044743405.1 Pseudomonas sp. NPDC087626 | reverse complement strand
GTTGACATACACGTCGTTCGCTGGGGTATCGACCACTACAGAACCGCTGGTTTTACCCGCCTCGATGACGATGACCGAGCCATTGCTCAAGGTCACGGTCATCGGCGTGCCCGCCGGGTTGCTCAGGGTTGCAATGTAAGTGATCTGACCGCCTTCGGTAATACCGCCGGTGGCGGTGAGGGTCAGGCCGGTGGCATCTGGCGAATCGGTAATGGTGGTGACAGCTGGTGTGGTGTCCGGCACCAGGTTCTCGAAGTTACCGCCAGTGGTAGCCGTGATCGTCGTGCTAACGGTGCTGCCGTTGACATACACGTCGTTCGCTGGGGTATCGACCACTACAGAACCGCTGGTTTTACCCGCCTCGATGACGATGACCGAGCCATTGCTCAAGGTCACAGTCATCGGCGTGCCCGCCGGGTTGGTCAGGGTTGCAATGTAAGTGATCTGACCGCCTTCGGTAATACCGCCGGTGGCGGTGAGGGTCAGGCCAGTGGCATCAGGCGAGTCGCTGATGGTGGTAACGGCCGGAGTAGTGTCCGGCACCAGATTCTCAAAGTTACCGCCAGTGGTGCCGGTAATCGTCGCGCTTACGGTGCTGCCGTTGACATACACATCGTTCGCCGGAGTATCGACCACCACATTACCGCTGGTTTTACCCGCCTCGATAACGATGACCGAGCCATTGCTCAAGGTCACAGTCATCGGCGTACCCGCCGGATTGGTCAGGGTCGCGGTGTAAGTGATCTGACCGCCTTCGGTGATACCGCCAGTGGCGGTCAAGGCCAGACCGGTAGTGTCAGGCGAATCGGTAATGGTGGTAACGGCTGGAGTGGTGTCTGGCACCAGGTTTTCGAAGTTGCCGCCGGTAGTGCCGGTAATGGTGGTACTGACAGTACTGCCATTGTTGTAGACGTCATTGGCCGGAGTATCGACCACCACGGTACCGCTGGTTTTACCCGCCTCGATGACGATGACCGAGCCATTGCTCAAGGTCACAGTCATCGGCGTACCCGCCGGATTGGTCAGGGTCGCGGTGTAAGTGATCTGCCCGCCTTCGGTAATACCGCCAGTGGCGGTCAAGGTCAGGCCGGTGGCATCTGGCGAATCGCTGATGGTGGTAACGGCTGGAGTGGTGTCCGGCACCAGGTTTTCGAAGTTGCCGCCGGTAGTACCGGTAATGGTGGTACTGACAGTACTGCCATTATTGTAGACGTCATTGGCCGGAGTCTCGACCACCACATTACCGCTGGTTTTACCCGCTTCGATGACGATGACCGAGCCATTGCTCAAGGTCACAGTCATCGGCGTACCCGCCGGATTGGTCAGGGTCGCGGTGTAGGTGATCTGGCCGCCTTCGGTGATACCGCTAGTGGCGGTCAAGGTCAGGCCGGTAGTGTCAGGCGAATCGGTAATGGTGGTGACAGCCGGAGTAGGGCTTGGCACCAGGTTTTCGAAGTTGCCGCCGGTAGCGCCAGTAATGGTGGTAGTGACAGTACTGCCATTGTTGTAGACGTCATTGACCGGAGTATCGACCACCACGGTGCCGGTGGATTTACCGGCTTCGATGGTGATGACCGAGCCGTTGCTCAAGGTCACGGTCACCGGCGTCTGTGCCGGGTTGGTCAAGGTGGCGGTGTAGGTGATCTGGCCGCCTTCAGTGATCGTCGGCTCCGCGGTCAGTGTGACCGTGGTGGTGTCGATGGTGTCGGTGATCTGGGTGACGGCAGGTGTCGGGTCGACGGTCAGTACCAGGCCGCCGCCACCGGTGGTGCCGGTTACGGTGACGGTAATTTGCGACGGGTCGGTGTAGACGCTGTCGTTCGGGGCCAGGGGAACGTTGACGCTGCCAGTGACCTGGCCGGCAGGGATGACAATGATCGCGCCATTGGACAGGGTGATGGTCAGGTCGCTCAGCGGCGCCTGGGTCACGTTCGCGGTGTAGACCAGTACGCCGCCCGCTTCGGTGATGGTCGGCGTGGCGCTCAGGCTCAGGGTCGAGCCGCGCAGCAGGTTGTCGTTACTGCGGTTGTCCTGGCCGCCGGTGGTGTCTTCCACGGCGGTGAAGGCGGAATTGATGCCCGCTGTCGGGAAACCAATGGTCGGGTCAACCCGGCCAGCGGTGGCGTCCAGCATCACAAAACTGTGACCACCTCCGGCGGCGCCCCCGGTACCTGCGGCGCTTTGGCCGGCTGCGGTGGCTTCCAGTTCGGTGGTCGGGTCGGCGCCCGCGACGATGGCTTGCTGCAGTTCTTCTACCGACGGTGCGGCCTGCGCGGTGGCTTGTGCCAAGTCGGTACTGGAGTCCGGAGCACTACCGCTCCATTGGCTGTCGCGGCCCAGGTCCAGCATGCGACCGTCAGCCAGTTCCAGGGTCACGGCGCCCGCCGGGCCGGTGTCCAGTTGGTCACCTACGAACAGCCGATCGCCTTCAATCAAAATACGGCGGATGCCCTCTGGGGACACCGCAAAAACTTGACCGACAATGCTTTTGACGATGGCAACAACACTGCTCATTAAGGACTCTCCGGTGTTCCGTTCAGTAGGCTTCCATAGACCTGAAAGGGCATTTTGCCGATTCAGCCTGGACGTACATAAAAATAATAGACGTACAAATGACGCGCTTTTCCGTCAATAATTTGGCAATAACTTTTCGCGATTAACTTAATGCCAAACTATTGACCTTCTGCAGGGCATCCTAAACAATTGCCCCGGTAATGTCACATTGATATTTACGCGGCGACCTGTCCTGCAGCGTGTGATCCAGTTCCTGTTTCGAGCTATCTGACATACGGCCATTTCGGTTGCCATTTTCCGCCGCAGCAGCTCCTTTTTGCTGTGATTTGAGACATGAAGTCCTGGGAAATCCTTTTATGCTTTCGCACCTGTTCAAGGCTCTACCGTTTGCCCTCGCCGCCAGTTTTGTAAACGCTCAAACCCTGCCTCAAGCCATGCAACAGGCACTGGACGTCCACCCGGAAATCCAGGCCGGCGTGAACAATCGCCTGGCTGCTGATTATCAACTCAGAGCAGCAGAAGGGGGGTACCTGCCCAAGGTCGATTTGCTCGGCGGATATGGTCGCGAAGGTACCGACAGCCCGAGCACCCGCGCGGGTACTGGCAGGAACGATTGGGAAACCTTGAGCCGTGGCGAGTCGAGTCTGCGCCTGCAACAAATGGTTTTTGACGGTTTTGCGACATCCAGCGAAGTCGGGCGTCAACAAGCCACCGTCAATTCTCGCGCCTATTCCTTGCTGGGGACCTCCGAGCGCACCGCGTTGACCGTGGCTCAGGTTTACCTCGATGTGCTGACCCGTCGCGAGTTCGTGCAACTGGCCGAAGACAACCTGCGCAATCACGAACGCATCTTCGATCAGATCAGGCTGCGCACCGAGCGCGGCGTAGGCCGTACCGCCGACCGTGACCAGGCAGAGGCGCGCCTGGCCCAGGCACGCAACAACCTGATCACCGAGCAGACCAACCTGGCCGATGCCCAGACCAATTACTTGAGCGCCGTGGGCCAACTGCCGGATCAACTGGAGCGTCCTGCGCCGTTCATGGCCATGCTGCCGGCCAACCTTAATGAGGCGCGCCAGCAGATGCTGGACAACAGCCCTATCCTGCGTTCCGCAGAATCGGACATCGTTGCCGCCGAGAAGCAGTACGACACCGCCAAGTCGGCGTTCTACCCGCGTTTTGATGCCGAGCTGGGCCGCACCGCCGACAACGACCTGGATGGCATGAACGGTCATAGCAATGAATGGCAGGCGATGTTGCGCATGCGCTTCAACTTGTATGCCGGCGGCAGCAACAAGGCTGACCTGGAATCCAAGGCCTATCAGTCCAACCAGGCGCTGGATATCCGCAACAATGCCCTGCGGGTGCTGAACGAGGAACTGGGCCTGGCCTGGAACGCCTTGAACAACGCCAACGCCCAGGTGCCGATCGCCCAGAAGTATGTCGACTACAGCACCAGCGTGCGCAGCGCCTACCAGCAGCAGTTCAGTCTTGGCGAGCGGACCCTGCTCGACTTGCTCGACAGTGAAAACGAATTGTTCAGCGCTTCCCGCCGCCTGGCGGAAATCAAGAACATTCAGTTATTTACTCAGTATCGAATCAAGGCGACCATGGGCGAGTTGCTCAAAAGCCAGGGAGTGGTCGCACCGATGGCCTCCGTCGTGCAGAACGACGTGAAGCCAAAAGTCCAGCTACCTGGCATGAATTGAGCTTTATTTAATGTTCAATTGATAGCCAAGAGTACCGAGCGTGGAATCAGAAGCCAGTCGAGTTCATCTCAGTCATGATCCACGCGCGATGCACGATGATCCGTTGCTCGACGGATTATTGGCGCTATGCGCCCTGCACCAGAAACCCGCCAGCGCAGCAATGCTAACCACCGGGTTGCCATTGCCCAAGCAGCGCCTGAGTATCGATCTGCTGCCCCGTGCAGCGGCGCGTGCCGGCCTGCAAGGGCGGGTGCTGCAACGCAAGCTGGACAAGATCCCCGCCATTGCCATGCCGGCGCTGTTGCTGCTCAAGGACGATCGCAGTGCGGTCCTCCTGGGCTGGCAGGGCGACGACCAGGCACGCTTGCTGCTCAGCGAAAGCGACGGTGGCGAAGTCCTGGTCAGCCGCGAGATGCTCGCGGACGATTACACCGGGCAGGCATTCTTCGCCCAGCCCCAGCATAAATTCGATGTGAACCATGGCACCCTGATCCCGCGTGCGCGTTCCTGGTTCCGCGACACCCTCAAGCGTTCGCGCTGGCTGTACGCCGACGCCATCGCCGCCAGTTTCCTGATCAACATCATCGCCATGGCCGCGCCGCTGTTCGTGATGAACGTCTACGACCGCGTGGTGCCCAACCAGGCCGAAGCGACCCTGTGGGTGCTGGTGGTTGGTATTACCGGCGCCTATATGTTCGACCTGATCCTCAAGAGTTTGCGCAGCCTGTGCCTGGACCTGGCTGGCAAGAAAACCGACCTGATCATCTCCGCCACACTGTTCGAGCGGATCGTCGGCATGTCGATGAAATACCGACCCGCCCGGGTCGGCAGCTTTGCGCAGAACATCCATGAGTTCCAGAGCCTGCGCGACTTCCTCGCCTCGTTGACACTCACCAGCCTGATCGACCTGCCCTTCACCCTCCTGATTTTCCTGGTGATCGCCCTGCTGGGTGGGCATCTGGTGTGGATTCCGATGCTGGCCTTCCCGATCGCCCTGTTGATCGGCTATGTCTTGCAGAAGCCGTTGCAGGCGACCATGGAACGCACCATGGCCCTGGGCGCAGAGCGCCAGTCGAGCCTGATCGAAACCCTCGCCGGCCTGGACGCAGTCAAGGTCAACAACGCCGAGAGCGAGCGCCAGTATCAGTGGGAGCAGACCATCGGCACCCTCAGCCGGCTAGAACTGCGGGTAAAAATGCTCTCCGGGTTGTCGATCAACATCACCTTGCTGATCCAGCAACTGGCCGGGGTGATCATGATCGCCTTCGGTGTGTACCAGATCATCGCCGGCAACCTGAGCATGGGCGGCCTGATCGCGTGCTACATGCTCAGTGGCCGGGCACTTAGCCCGCTGGCCTCGCTGTCCGGCCTGCTGACCCGCTATCAACAGGCGAAGGTCACCATGGGTTCGGTCGACCACATGATGGAGCTGCCCCAAGAGCGCAACTTCGAAGAGCGCCCGCTGAGCCGCCGGGTGGTGCAAGGCGCTATCGAATGCCGCCAGTTGAACTTCACCTACCCGGGGCAACAGAACCCGGCGTTGAAAAACATCAACCTGGTGATCAAGCCGGGCGAGAAGATCGGCATCATCGGCCGCAGCGGCTCGGGCAAAAGCTCCCTGGCCAAGCTGCTGGTCGGCCTGTACCAGCCGGATGACGGTGCCTTGCTGGTCGACGGTGTGGACATCCGCCAGATCGACGTCAGCGAGCTGCGCCACAACATTGGCTACGTGCCGCAGGACATCCAGCTGCTGGCCGGGACCCTGCGCGATAACCTGGTCTCCGGTGCCCGCTACGTGGAAGACGAAATGGTCCTGCAGGCTGCCGAGCTGGCGGGCGTGCACGAATTTGCCCGCCTGCACCCCCAGGGTTACGAGCTGCAAGTCGGCGAGCGTGGGCAAAACCTTTCCGGCGGCCAGCGGCAGAACGTGGCCATGGCCCGTGCGCTGCTGCTCAATCCGCCGATCATGCTGCTCGACGAACCGACCAGCGCCATGGACAACACCGGTGAAGAACGCTTGAAACAACGCCTGCAAGCCGTTATCGAGAACAAGACCGTGTTGCTGGTCACGCACCGGGCCTCACTGTTGTCACTGGTCGACCGGTTGCTGGTCATCGATCGTGGGCAAATTCTCGCCGATGGTCCAAAAGCCGTGGTCATGGAAGCGTTGAAGAAGGGGCAGATCAGTGTTGCTTAAGTCCGGTATGCGCGACTCGATCCGTCGTTATTTCAAAGGCTCCGACTCACTCGATGGGCAACCGCTGCCAGAGGTCAAGAAGGCGCTGATCGAAGACGCCCCGCGTGTGGTGCGATTGACCATCTGGGGCATCATCGGCTTCTTCGTGTTCATGCTGGTCTGGGCCAATTTTGCGGTGATCGATGAGGTCACCCGTGGCGACGGCAAGGCGATTCCCTCGTCCAAGCTGCAGAAAATCCAGAACCTCGAGGGCGGGATCGTTGCCGAATTGTTCGTTCGCGAAGGGCAGATCGTCGAGGCCGGCGCGCCACTGATTCGCCTGGATGACACGCGGTTTGTGTCCAACGTCGGCGAAACCGAAGCCGACCGCCTGTCCATGCTGCTGCGTGTGGAGCGCTTGAGCGCCGAGGTCGATGACCGCCCGCTGGCCTTCCCGGATGACGTGATGAAAGCCGTGCCAGTGCAGGCCGCCAGCGAAGAATCCTTGTACATCAGCCGTCGCCAGCAACTGCACGATGAAATTGGCGGGTTGCAGGAACAACTGATCCAGCGTCAGCAAGAGCTGCGCGAATTCAGCTCCAAACAAGCGCAGTACCGCCAGGCCCTGGGCTTGCAGCGCCAGGAAATCAACATGTCCGAGCCGCTGGTGGCGCAGGGCGCGGTGTCTCCGGTGGAAGTGTTGCGACTCAAGCGGGCGGAAGTCGAAACCCGCGGCCAACTGGATGCCACCACCCTGGCGATCCCCCGTGCCGAGTCGGCGATCAAGGAAGTACAACGCAAGATCGATGAAACCCGCGGTAAATTCCGCAGTGAGGCGCTCACCCAGCTCAACGAAGCACGCACCGACCTGAACAAGGCCCAGGCAACCGGCAAGGCGTTGGAAGACCGTGTCAGCCGCACCCTGGTGACCTCGCCGGTGCGGGGTATCGTCAAGCAACTGCTGGTCAACACCATCGGTGGGGTGATTCAGCCCGGCAGCGACATGGTGGAAATCGTCCCACTGGACGACACCCTGCTGGTGGAGGCGAAGATTCGCCCGCAAGACATCGCGTTCCTGCATCCGGGCCAGGAAGCCATCGTCAAGTTCACTGCCTATGACTACACCATCTACGGTGGCCTCAAGGCCAAGCTGGAGCAGATCGGTGCCGACACCATCACTGACGAAGACAAGAAAAACACCTACTACATGATCACCCTGCGCACCGATCGCAGCCACCTGGGCACCGATGAAAAGCCCTTGCTGATCATCCCCGGCATGGTGGCCTCGGTGGACATCATCACCGGCAAGAAATCCATCCTCAGCTACCTGCTCAAGCCGATCATCAAGGCCCGGGCGGAGGCGTTGCACGAGCGTTGATCGCCAGGCTTGCGCTTGACCTGTAGGAGCGAGCGCCCGCTTGCGGCTTGCTCGCGATGGGCGTCAACGATGACGCGTTAAGCCTGGTGCACCACGCCGTCCTTGTGTCCATCGCGAGCAAGCTCGCTCCTACAATGATTTTCGATCGCCCACCCCATCACCGTGGATGAAGATGAGAACGGTTGTCCTTTGTCGGGGAGGTGCGCGACAATCGTCGCCCCTGTTTCGGCGCCTCTAAAAGGACTTTCCATGCGTCTACTTCTGCTCGGTGCAGCCCTGCTGTGCTCGTTCAACGCGCTGGCGGCATTCCCTCCGTCTACAGACACGGCCTATATGCCCAAACCCTGGTATCCGGCGGAGCTGGTCGATGTGGTGGGGGATGCGCGGATCAGCCTGAACATTCATAACGATGGTTCCGTCACCGACGTTAAAGTCCTCAGTGCCACCCATGAAGCGTTTGCTGTGGCGGCGAAAGCGGCGGCCGAGCATTGGCGGTTCGAGCCCTGGGAGGTCACGGCGGACGCGCCAGCGGTGATCGACGCGCAGAACACCATGATCTTCTCGCCCGCGTCTGCGCCGAATCAGTTCCTCAATGCGCAGGAAGTCGTGCACAACATGCTGTTCCAGCCGTGCAGCGCGCTGAACGAGGAGTTGGCGCTGTTTCGCAAGAGCTACCCCAAGCAGCCCTTGAGCAGCGCGCCGACGTTCGCCAAGACCAGCGCGGCGCTGCTGCTCCCGGTCTTCGCCAGCCAGCCCGATTCGCAAAAGGGCATGACGCTCAATCACCAGTTGATCGATGCCTTGCCCGACATCGTTCGTCGCTGTGAGGCGCAGCCGGCAAGGATGTACAGCAGTGTGCTGCCCAAAGAGCTGCAAAAGGTCTTTGGCATACCCGGGTAGCAAAGGCTGCTAGCATTGCGTCTGAGTCAATTCTGATCAGCCATGAGTGCTTAGCATGCAGCTACCGGACATGAACCTGTTGGTCGCCCTCGATGCCTTGCTCGACGAAGGCAGCGTGGTGGGAGCCGCGCGACGGATGAACCTGAGCCCGGCGGCCATGAGCCGGACCCTGACCCGGGTTCGCGAAGCGCTCGGCGACCCGATCCTGGTGCGTGCGGGGCGTGGCCTGGTGCCGACACCCAAGGCCCTGGAGTTGCGGGCCCAGGTGCGGGACCTGGTCGAGCAGGCGGCACTGCTGTTCCGCTCGGCCGATGAGGTGGACCTCAGCACCCTGCGTCGGCGGTTCAGCGTGCGCGCCAACGACTTTTTCGTCGGGGTCTACGGTGGGCGTTTGATCGATACGCTGAATCGCCAGGCACCCCACTGCGAGTTGCGCTTTGTGCCTGAAGGCGATGGCGACGATGAGGCGCTGCGCGAGGGGCGGATCGACCTGATGATCAGCAACACCCGCCCGCGCACCCCGGAAGTGAAAGCGCAGAACCTGTTCACCACGCACTTTGTCGGGCTGGTGCGCGAAGGTCATCCGCTGCTGGAGGGTGAGATCAGCGCCGAGCGCTACGCCAGTTTTTCCCACATCAGCATGTCTCGGCGCGGTATCGCCCGCGGGCCGATCGATACCGCGCTCAATGCCCTGGGGCTGGAGCGGCGGGTGGCCTTGATCGCACCGAGCTTCCACGCGGCGATGTTCGTGCTGCCCGATTCCGACCTGATCCTGCCGGTACCCAAGGAAGCGTTGCTCAGTGTCGCCCGCCTGGGCTTGCGCCTGCGCTCGTTTACCCTGCCGATCGCGCTGCCGACGCTGATGCTGACCCAGGCCTGGCACCCGCGCTACGACAAGGACCCGGCCCATCGCTGGTTGCGCGAAATGGTCAAGACCAGTTGCGCAGAGACCTGGCAGGCAGCCCAGCCGCCCGGGTAGGAGTGTGTGATAGGGGTCATGGCATTGCTGCGTCCGACGCACTTATAAGCTGTCAATAAGTCAGTTTTCGTCAGCTGTCGGTCTTTCTAAACTGCTCCGGTATTTCTGATATCTGGAGCTGTTCCTGCCATGACTTCCCTCGCTGTCCCTGCCCCGATCGAGGCGGCCAGCACCCCCAAGGTGGTGGCGCCGCCGACGTTCGGGCCGCGCATCATCATCGGCCTGGTTGGCGTGTTGCTGGCCGTGCTGGTCTCGGGCCTGAATGAAATGGTGACCAAGGTCGCCCTGGCCGATATCCGCGGAGCCATGGCGATCGGTTACGACGAGGGCACCTGGCTCGTCGCCTGCTACGCCGCGACCTCCGTGGCCGCGATGGCGTTCGCCCCCTGGTGCTCGGTGACCTTTTCCCTGCGTCGTTTCACCTTGTGTGCAATTGGCCTGTTCACCCTGTTGGGGTTACTGATCCCGTTCGCGCCCACCTATGAAAGCCTGCTGCTGCTACGCACCGTGCAAGGCCTGGCCGGTGGCGCGTTGCCGCCGATGTTGATGACCGTCGCCCTGCGGTTCCTGCCGGCCAACATCAAACTCTACGGCCTGGCCGGTTATGCCCTGACGGCCACCTTCGGCCCTGGCCTGGGCACGCCGTTGGCGGGCCTGTGGACTGAGTATGTGAGTTGGCACTGGACCTTCTGGCAGATCATCGTGCCGAGCCTGCTGGCGATGGCGGCGGTGGCCTACGGTTTGCCGCAGGACCCGCTGCGCCTGGAGCGCTTCAGGCAGTTCAACTGGCGTGGCCTGCTGCTGGGGTTTCCGGCCATCTGCATGCTGGTGATCGGCATCCTGCAAGGCAATCGCCTGGACTGGTTCGAGTCGAGCTTGATCTGCTGGCTGTTGGGTGCGGGCGTGGTGTTGCTGGTGCTGTTCCTGTTCAACGAATGGTCGCAGCCGGTGCCGTTTTTCAAGTTGCAGATGCTCGGCATCCGCAACCTGAGCTTTTCCTTGCTGACCCTGGCCGGGGTGTTGGTGGTGCTGCTGGCGGTGATCATCATCCCCTCCAGTTACCTGGCGCAGGTCCAGGGTTACCGGCCGATCCAGACCGCCCCGGTGATGCTGTTGATGGCCGCCCCGCAACTGATCGCGCTGCCCTTGGTCGCGGCGCTGTGCAACCAGCGCTGGGTCGACTGTCGCTGGGTACTGGGCATCGGCCTAGGCATGCTGGCGCTGTCCTGCATCGGTGGTTCGCAGCTGACCTCGGTGTGGATCCGCGACGATTTCTACCTGCTGCAATTGCTGCAGATCTTCGGCCAGCCGATGTCGGTGCTGCCGTTGCTGATGCTCGCGACCGGCAGTATCAGCCCGATGGAAGGCCCCTTCGCCTCGGCCTGGTTCAACACCGTCAAAGGCCTCTCGGCGGTGCTCGCCACCGGCTTGCTGGAAACCCTGACCACGGTGCGCCTGCATTTTCACTCGACGATGCTGGTGGACCGCCTTGGCAACTCACCCCTGGTCGGTGGCGATAGCGCCAGCCTGGCGCGGCGCCTGCACCAGCAAGCCGTGGTGCTGACTTCTGCGGACTTGTACCTGTGCATGGCCGGGATCGCGCTGGCGCTGATCCTGCTGATTTTCTGGCTGCCGACGCGGATGTATCCGCCGCGCGCACCCACTTGAATGTTGACTGAAACAGAAGGTTTTTATGACGATCTCTAGCAAGCAAAAACTCACCGGCGCCACCACCGCGGTGTTGGCGGTGGGCGTATTGGTCTACCTGCTGGCCCCCGGGGTATTCGGCAAGAAGCCGCAGCAGAGCACCAATGACGCGTTTGTCAGTGCCGACTTCACCCTGGTGGCGCCACGCGTGGCCGGATTCATCAAGGAGGTGCTGGTCGAAGACAACCAGCGGGTCCAGGCCGGGCAATTGCTCGCGCTGATCGATGACCGCGACTTTCGCGCCGCCGCCCAAGCCGCCGATGCCGATACGCTGGTGGCCAGGGCGCAACTGCAAAACGCCCGGGCGACCCTTGAGCGCCAGGCGTCAGTGATCGCCCAGGCCCAGGCCACGGTGGTGGCCGCCAAGGCGGAGCAGGCCTTCGCCGAGCATGAACTGAATCGCTACAACCACTTGGCGGGTGTCGGCGCCGGCACCGTGCAGAACGCCCAGCAGGCGCGCACCCGGATCGACCAGGCGGGCGCTCGGTTGGCCAATGCCACGGCGGTGCTGGCGGCGGAACGCAAGCAAGTGGAGATCCTCACGGCCCAGCGCGACGCCGCCGAAGGCGGGCTCAAGCGGGCGCAGGCGGACCTGGAAATGGCCAGCTTCCAGTTGTCCTATACGCGCATCGTCGCCCCCGTGGACGGCATGGTCGGCGAGCGCGCAGTGCGGGTTGGCGCTTACGTCACCCCGGGCAGCAAGATCCTCGCCGTGGTGCCGCTGGCGCAGGCCTATGTGCTGGGCAACTTCCAGGAAACCCAACTGACCGATGTAGAGCCGGGGCAGGACGTCGTGGTGCACGTCGACAGCCTGGGCGGCGAAGCCCTGACCGGGCGGGTCGAGAGCATTGCGCCGGCGACCGGGGTGACCTTTGCCGCCGTCAAGCCGGACAACGCCACCGGTAACTTCACCAAGGTGGTGCAGCGTATTCCGGTGAAAATCATCCTCGACCCGGGCCAGCCTTTGGCCCAGCGGTTGCGTGTCGGCATGTCGGTGGAAGCCAGCATTGACACCACAAGCTCGCAGAGCAGCGTGCGCGAGGTGACGCAGCGATGAGCCATGGCATTCCCCACAAACTCCTGTTGCTCGCCCTGGGCCTGCTGTCATTGAGCGCCTGCACCCTGGGTCCGGACTTTGTCCGGCCGCAGGCACCCCAGGTCGAGCAGTGGTCGAAAGCGCAAAAGGCGGCGGCCAGCGAGGCGGTGAGCACGCAAATGGATGAGCGCTGGTGGGAGGTGTTTGCTGACCCGCAACTGTCCGCCCTCAGCCGTCGCGCGTTGACCGACAACCTTGACCTGCAACTGGCCAGCAGTCGCCTGCAACAAAGCCTGGCGGTGCGCCAGGTGGTCACGGCCGAGCAGTACCCCAGCACCGCTGCCACGGGCGGTTACGCCCGTAAACGCAACAGCGGCGAAGGGCTGAACGACCCGTCCGGGCACAATGGCAACTCAGCGTTCAGTTTGTGGGAGGCGGGTTTCTCCGCCTCCTGGGAGCTGGACTTCTGGGGCCGCGTGCGGCGCCAGACCGAAGCCGCCGACGCCACCCTGGAAGTGGCGCAAAACGATCGCCGTGGCGTGCTGCTCTCGGTGTTGGCGCAAATTGCCCAGGACTACATCCAGTTGCGTGGCGTGCAGAGCACCCGTGCGGTCACCGAGCAAAACCTCGAGGTCGCCCGGCATAGCTTGAAGTTGTCGCAACTGCGCCTGGCCGACGGCGTGGCCACTGACCTGGACGTCGCTGAAGCGGCTGCCCAGGTGGCCGCCATCGAAGCGCGCCTGCCGGCGTTGCAGCAGCGCCAGGCGCAACTGATCAACGCCTTGAGCCTGTTGCTGGGCGAGCGGCCGCAAGCCCTACAGGCCGAGTTGGCGCAAGACGGCCCGGTGCCGCAGACCCCGCGTCAGGTGGCGATCGGCTTGCCCTCGCAACTCGCCGAGCGTCGCCCCGATATCCGCCAGGCCGAGGCCCGCCTGCACGCTGCCACGGCCAGCATCGGCGTGGCCAAGGGCGATTTTTACCCTCGTATCACCCTGTCCGGCAACTTCGGCTCCCAGGCCATGCAATTGAGCGATTTCGGCTCCTGGGGCTCACGCCAGTTTGGCATCGGGCCGCAATTCAGCGTGCCGCTGTTCGATGGCGGTCGCCTGCGCGGCATGCTTGAGTTGCGCGAGGCACAACAGCAGGAAGCGGCGCTGGCCTACCAGCAAACCGTGTTGCGCGCCTGGCATGAAATCGACGACCAGTTGACCCGCTACAACGCCAGCCAACTGCGCCGCGACAGCCTCGCCGAAGCGGTACGGCAAAACCAGATCGCCCTGCGCACCGCCCAACAGCAGTACGTCGAAGGGGTGGTGGACTTCGTCAACGTCTTGACCGTGCAGGGCGAGCTGCTGGCGACCCAGGAACAACTGGTGGACAGCGCGACCAGCGTGTCACTGGCCATGGTCGGGCTGTACAAGGCGCTGGGCGGCGGCTGGCAGTCGGTGTATCCGCTGGCGCAGGTCGAGGCTGCCGGCCAGGGGCATGGCTGAGCCAAAGCCGGTTGCCCTCAGCCCCTGGAGGACAAGTCCGCCATGCCCTTGAGCAACTCGATCGGTAGCGGGAAGACAATGGTCGAACTCTTGTCCCCGGCAATCGAACTCAGGGTCTGCATGTAGCGCAATTGCATGGCGCCCGGCTGCCGGCCGAGCATTTCGGCGGCCTGCATGAGTTTTTCCGAGGCTTGCAGTTCACCTTCGGCGTGGATCACCTTGGCCCGGCGTTCCCGCTCGGCTTCGGCCTGCTTGGCGATGGCGCGGATCATCGATTCGTTGAGGTCGACGTGCTTGATCTCGACATTGGCCACTTTGATGCCCCAGGCATCGGTTTGCGCGTCCAGCACCTGCTGGATGTCGACGTTCAGGCGCTCGCGCTCGGCCAGCAACTCGTCCAGTTCATGTTTGCCGAGCACCGCGCGCAGGGTGGTCTGGGCCAGTTGGCTGGTGGCCATGAGGAAGTCTTCGACTTGAATGATGGCTTTCTGTGGGTCGAGTACACGAAAGTACAGGACCGCGTTGACCTTCACCGAGACGTTGTCACGGGTGATCACATCTTGCGCGGGCACATCGAGCACCACGGTGCGCAGGTCCACGCGGACCATCTGCTGGACTACCGGAATCAGCAGGATCAGCCCCGGCCCCTTGACTTGCCAGAAGCGTCCGAGCTGGAACACGACCCCGCGTTCGTACTCACGCAGGATACGAAAAGTCGACCCCGCCAATGCAATCAGCAGCACCAGCAGCGCGGCAAAACCCAGTTGCAGGCCCATGGTCATTCTCCCTGCGGCGCCGCGTCAGTCGCGGCCACTTCCAGCATCAGCCCCTTGCGCGCCACCACCTGGACCCATTGCCCCGGTTGCAGCGGCGTCGTACTGCGCACCTGCCAGCGCTCGCCCTGCAGATGGACCCAGCCGTGGTAGACGCTGCCGGGCTGCAGGGCCAGCACCTGGGTGATGCTGCCAAATAGTTCGGTATCGCCGCTGACCGTGTGCCGCGGACGGGTTTTCAGGGCGTGGATCAGCAAGGCCAGCAACAGCAGGGCGCTGATCAGTGCCAGGCCGATGATCAGTGGCGTCGGCACGTCGTTGTTGGCCAACATCACCGCGCCGACCACGAACATCAGGATGCCGCCCAGGCCGATCACGCCGTAATTGGGCAGCAACGCTTCGGCCACCAGAAAGGCGATCCCGAACATCATCAGCCAGACGGCGAACGGGTTGGTCACCAGCAGCATGACCGTGTCCGCCGCGAACACTGAAGCGCTCACACCCGACGACACCACAACCGCACACCAGCTACCGATGTTCACTTGACCCTCCGGGAGAGTCGTCCGTCTGCGAGCCATACGCAGGCCCTGTCTACAGTCTAGTTGAGCCTGGGGTTGAACGAAATTTGATCAGTGCAGGTCGACTGCTCCAGTGGGCAGATTTTCCTTCGCCGCTGAACAGCCGGCCTAGACTTTGAAGTGACAACAGAAGGTTTAACCATGGTCCGCCAGCCTGGGCTGCGGACACCGAGGTGCATCATGCGTATGGCAAGAACCGTACAGCGCAGCCTGGAAGAGGCGCACTGTGAATTTGACGTGGTGGCTCACCCACATTCGGCCAGCAGCCTGGAAACCGCCCGCGTCTCGGGTATTCCGGCCGAGCGCGTGGCCAAGTCAGTGATCCTCGACGACCATCACGGGCACTATTTGATGGCGGTATTGCCGGCCAGCCGGCACCTGGACCTGAGCAAAGTGCGCGGCAGTGGCGAATGGCAGGTCACCCGCGAAAGCACCCTGGCCCACCTGTTCAATGACTGTGAACGCGGCGCTGTGCCGGCCCTGGGCGAATCCTATGGCCTGGACATGGTCATCGACCCCTTGTTGACTCGTCAGAAAGAGATCTACGTTGAAGCCGGCAACCACAACAACCTGCTGCACATGAGCATGGTGCAGTACCTGAAAATGGTGCCCCATGCACAAATCTGCGAACTGAGCCATTAACCCCCTTCACCAGGAGAGTCCCCATGGAAGCACCGACCCACAGCCTGCCCAACCTGTTCAAGCAACTTGGCCTGGAGCATGACGCCGAGAGCATCGATAAATTCATCGCCACCCATTCGCCGCTCAAACCGGAACTGCACCTGGCCGACGCGTTTTTCTGGACTAAAAGCCAGGCGCAGTTCCTGCGCGAAGAAATCCGCGAGGACGCCGACTGGGCAGAAGTGGTCGACCAGTTGAACGTGCTGTTGCGCAAAGGCCGCGGGGTATAACCCCCGTAGCAGCTGCCGAGATCCGCGAGGCTGCGTTCGACTGCGAAGCAGTCCCAGAAGTCGACTAGAGTTTATCTACTCATGAACCGAGCGAGGACGTTGTCCTCGGGCGCAGCCTCGCGGAGCTCGGCAGCTGCTACAGGCGAATGCGAGGGTGAAGGTGAACGCGGACGAGTGAATTGGCTGCCGATCAGCAAATTGTTTCAAAACTTGACTGGATTTCCCTTCCAGTGCGATATTGATAGTTAGCAAACTAACAGTGTGCGAATTCTCCTGTGCCCCAGACCCTCGACGCCCTTCAAATGAACATCAGCAGTGCCATGGTGGTGGCCGCGCGGCATTGGCGCAAAATCTGCCAGACCACGCTGGTCAACTTTGGTATCTCCGAAGCCTGTGCTGTCCCGTTATTGATGATCGGGCGCCTGGGTGAGGGTGTGCGCCAGGTGACCGTGGCCCAGGCCGCGGGGATGGAGAGTCCTTCGCTGGTGCGCCTGCTCGACCAGTTATGCCATGCCGGGTATGTCTGCCGCACCGAAGATACCCACGACCGGCGCGCCAAATGCCTGAGCCTGACCGACTCCGGTCGCGAGCTGGTGCAAGCGGTGGAGGTGGAATTGGTGCGCCTGCGCCGCGAGGTGCTTGAAGGGATCGATGCGGCGGACCTGGAAGCGGCGCTGCGGGTGATTCGCGCGTTCGAGACCGCCGAGCAGGCAGCGGTGAGCCCATCTTGAGCGGATTTTTTTCTGGGATGCCGCCGGCTCGCGACTGGTTCTACGGGGTACGGACTTTCTCGGCGTCGATGATTGCGCTGTACATCGCCATGCTCATGCAGATGCCACGGCCGTACTGGGCGATGGCCACGGTCTACATCGTTTCCAGCCCGTTCGTCGGGCCTACCAGTTCCAAGGCCCTGTACCGCGCCATCGGCACCTTTACCGGTGCGGCGGCGGCCTTGCTGTTCGTGCCGATGTTCGTGCAGAGCCCCTATGTGCTGGTGGTGGTGATTGCGTTGTGGACCGGCACCCTGTTGTTCCTCTCCATGCACCTGCGCACCGCCAACAGCTACGCGCTGATGCTTGCCGGTTACACCTTGCCGCTGATCGCCCTGCCGGTGGTGGATAACCCGTTGGCGGTGTGGGATGTGGCAGAGGCGCGCACTGAGGAGATCTTTCTCGGGATTGTCTGCGCGGCGGTGGTGGGCAGTCTGTTCTGGCCCCGGCGCCTGGCCCCGGTGTTCGATGACGCGGTGAGCAAGTGGTTCGGTAGCGCCGTGACCTATAGCCAGCGCTTCCTCAGTCGTGAGGTCGAGCCTGGGGAAATCAGCGCGCTGCAGGCTTCGATGGTTGCCACCTTCAACTCCCTGGAGCTGATGATCGGCCAACTGCCCCACGAAGGTGCCCGGCCGCAAACCGTGCGCAACATCAAGGAACTGCGCGGGCGGATGATCCACCTGCTGCCGGTGATCGATGCCCTGGACGATGCGCTCTACGCCTTGCAGCGACGTACCCCGGAGTTGGTCGACAAGTTTGCGCCGATCCTCAGTTCATCCCTGCAATGGCTCGAGTACAGCGATGCCTCGGTCGCGCGCTGGGAGGCCCTGCGCGCGCAACTCCAGGCCCTGCAACCCAGCGCGCAAGCCCTGGATGATCGCAAGCAACTGCTGTTTTCCAACGCGCTGTACCGCCTGGGCGAGTGGATCGACCTGTGGCAGGACCTGCGCAGCCTGCAATACGCGATTCACACCGATAACCAGGACAACTGGCGGGCGGTGTACCGGCACTGGCGTCTCGGGCGCCTGACGCCCTTTCTCGACCGGGGATTGATGCTGTACTCGGCGACCTCCACCGTGCTGGCGATCATTGTCGCCTCGCTGCTGTGGATTGCGCTGGGCTGGCCCGACGGCGGCAGCGCGGTGATCCTGGCGGCGGTGGCGTGCAGTTTCTTTGCGGCGATGGACGACCCGGCGCCACAGATCTACCGGTTCTTCTTCTGGACCGCATTGTCAGTGGTATTCGCCAGCCTCTACCTGTTCCTGATCCTGCCCAACCTGCATGACTTCCCGATGCTGGTGCTGGCGTTCGCCGTGCCCTACATCGTCGTCGGTACCCTGACGGTGCAGCCGGCGTTTTACCTGGGCATGCTGCTGACCATCGTCAACACCTCGTCGTTCATCAGCCTGCAAGGCGTCTACGACGCGGACTTCCTGAGCTTCGTCAACTCCAACCTGGCCGGTCCCATCGGCTTGTTGTTTGCATTTGTCTGGACCCTGGTGGCGCGGCCATTCGGTTCGGAGTTGGCGGCCAAGCGCCTGACCCGCTTCAGTTGGCACGACATCGTCGGCATGACGGAACCGGCCAACCTGGCCGAAAGCCGCAAACTGGGGGTGCAAATGCTTGACCGCTTGATGCAGCACCTGCCACGCCTGGCCATGACGGGCCAGGACACCGGCATCGCCCTGCGCGAAGTGCGGGTCGGGCTCAA
This sequence comes from Pseudomonas sp. NPDC087626, assembly GCF_044743405.1. Lineage (NCBI taxonomy): Bacteria > Pseudomonadati > Pseudomonadota > Gammaproteobacteria > Pseudomonadales > Pseudomonadaceae > Pseudomonas > Pseudomonas sp. NPDC087626. The sequence continues at coordinate 214,941 of NZ_JBIUWJ010000004.1, read as the reverse complement.
CCTGCTGGACATCCTGGCCTACGCGCCACGGGTGCTGGGGGTGCCCAATGAGCTGTTGCGCCAGGTGGTGGCCGAGGTCGGCGAATACTTCAAGGCGTGCCTGAAGGCCGGCGAACGCCTGCCGGCCCCGGCCTCGTTACAGATGACCATGGACCGCGCCCGGCGTGCGCTCAATGGCCAGGGCCTGCAAGGCGACGATGACACCCGCCTGAACCTGTTGCATGCCCTCAGTGGCCTGCGCCTGGCGCTGTTGCCGGGCGTGGAATTCCTCGGCACGGGCGAGCTGGAAGAACCGCTACCCCATGGCATTGATGGAGCGCCTCTATGATCGGTGACCTGGACGTCAGCGGGGTGTTCCTGCCCACCCTGCTGGTGCTGATGGGCATTACCTATGTGTTGTACCTGCTGGTGCACGGGGTGCTGACGCGCTTGCACTTTTATCGCCTGGTCTGGCACCGGGCGTTGTTCAACGTGGGTCTGTACGCCTTGCTGCTCGGCGCCGTGGACTCAATCAGTCGATACCTGATGACATGAAAAAACCTTTTTTGACCCTTGGCCGTGTGGTGTTGACCCTGCTGATCGTGACGCTGGCCGTGTTCGTGGTGTGGCGCATGGTGGCGTACTACATGTTCGCCCCGTGGACCCGTGACGGACACATTCGCGCCGACATCGTGCAGATCGCCCCGGACGTTTCCGGGTTGATCCAGCAAGTGGAGGTGCGCGACAACCAGCCAGTCAAGCGTGGCCAGGTGTTGTTCGCCATTGACCCGGACCGCTTCAAGCTGGCGCTGCGCCAGGCCAAGGCGGCTGTTGCCGACCGTCAGGAAACCCTGGCCCAGGCCCAGCGCGAAGCCAAGCGCAACCGCGGCCTGGGCAACCTGGTGCCGGGTGAACAACTGGAAGAAAGCCAGTCGCGCGTGGCCCGTGCCGAGGTGGCGCTGATGGAAGCCCAGGTCGCGGTGGACAGCGCCCAGCTCAACCTCGACCGCTCGGTGATCCGCAGCCCTGTCGACGGCTACGTCAACGACCGCGCGCCTCGGGTGCAGGAGTTCGTGACTGCCGGGCGCCCGGTGTTGTCGGTGGTCGACAGCAACTCGTTCCACATCGACGGTTATTTTGAAGAGACCAAGCTGGGTGGCATTCATGTTGGCCAGCGCGTCGATATCCGGGTGATCGGTGACAACGCGCGCCTGCGTGGGCACGTCGAAAGCATCGTCGCCGGGATCGAAGACCGCGACCGCAGCAGCGGCGCCAACCTGCTGCCCAACGTCAACCCGGCGTTCAGTTGGGTGCGGCTGGCCCAGCGCATTCCCGTGCGCATTGCCTTTGACGAGGTGCCGCAGGACTTCCGCATGATCGCCGGGCGCACTGCCACTGTGTCGATCATTGCCGACCAGCCCGCCCAGGAGCCAGCCCAATGAAGACCGCTGGCGGATTAGTCACGGTGGGCTTGGGCCTGCTGCTGTCGGCCTGCCAGGTGGTCGGCCCGGATTACCAGGTGCCCAAGGACGCGGCGGTGCAGCGTGCGGACTTGCAGGGCGATCTGCCAATCGACGCGCACAACGTGGTCTCGGCACCAGTGCCGGCGGATTGGTGGCGCCTGTACCAGGACCCGCGCCTGGATCAATTGGTGCAACAGGCCATGGCCTCCAACACCGATTTGCGGGTGGCGGCGGCCAACCTGTCTCGCGCTCGCACGCAAGTCGAGCAGGCCGAATCGGCCGGTGGCTGGAGTGGTGGGGTCAAGCTTGGCGCCCAACGCTTGCAGGAATCCGGGGAAGCTTTCTTGCTGCCGGAAAAAGTCCCGGTGGCCAACGTCGGCGACGTGGCCTTGACCACGTCCTATCAGTTCGATCTGTTCGGCACCTTGCAGCGCGGTATCGAAGCGGCCAAGGCCAATGCCGATGCCACCCAGGCGGCGGCCGATACCGCACGCATCACCGTGGTCGCCGATGTGGTGCGTGCCTACACCCAGGTGTGCGCGGCCAACGAAGAGCGCGAGATCGCCGAGCATTCTCTCGACCTGCAACGGCAGAGCACCCAGTTGATCCAGCGCCTGCGCGATGCCGGGCGCGGCGACGAAACCCAGGTCACTCGTTCGTTGACCCAATTCAAGTCCCTGCGCGCGGAAATGCCGCGCTATGAAGCGGCGCGCCAGGCCGGGTTGTTCCGCCTGTCGATGCTGTTGGCCAAGCCGGTCGACCAGTTACCGGCCGGCACTGCCAGTTGCCACGAACTGCCCAGGATCGCCCAACTGTTGCCGGTGGGCGACGGTGCCACGCTGCTCAAACGGCGGCCGGACGTGCGCCAGGCCGAGCGCCGGCTGGCGGCGGCGACTGCGGAAATTGGCGTGGCCACCGGTCAGTTGTACCCGGACATCAGCATCGGGGCGACTGTGGGCACCGTCGGCATCCTCGATCACCTGGGCGAGTCCCAGACCAATCGCTGGGGCTTCGGCCCGTTGCTGACCTGGAGCGTGCCGACCAACGGCGCCCGCGCGCGGGTGCATGAGGCCGAGGCGGTGAGCCAGGGCGCACTGGCACACTTCGACGGGGTGGTGCTCAACGCCATTCGCGAAACCCAGACCGGCCTCACTCAATACGCTGCGCTGTTGCAGCGCCGCGATGCGCTGGCCGACGCCGAGCAGTCGGCGCAAGTGGCGGCAGACCAGACGCACCGCTTCTTCCAGGCCGGTCGGGCATCGTTCCTCGCCGACCTGCAGGCCACCCGCACCTACACCGACGTACGGGCGCAAGTGTCCATGGCCAACACCCAGGTTGCCATGAGCCAGATCGATCTGTTCCTGGCCCTGGGCGGCGGCTGGGAAAGCGGACGAACGCAAGCGGCAAAACCAACGAAACCCTGAGGCCGTTGCTATGCTTTGAGATGTCGGATCCGCGCGGGCGAATCCGCCAATCAAGGCTCGCACAGGTCATGGGGATTCCAATAATGAAAAACCCTTATGCTCCCGGCTTCTGGTGCGCGATCGCCGCACTGGTGCTGCTGTCTGCTACCTATTTTTATGGCGTCATGCTGGCTCACCAGCTCGACAAGGCCCTACTCTTTCTCGACAGTGCCAGCGCGATGATCGGCGTACTGTCGATCGCGGTGGTCGCCTGGGCCTCGCTGCAAGGCCAGCGGATCAAGAAAAAACAACTCGAACAAGGCAAGACCCTGGTGCAGATCTGGGACACCAAGGTGGCGCTGCGCCGGGTCGAAACGGTGTTCGACCGGTATTTCTGGGGCAGCTACTGGCAGCCGGGTCGCACCTTCCAGGAAGTCATGGGCGAACTGACCGGCACCCCGCTGGAAAAAAGCCTCGAAGCGCTCAAGGTGCAATGCCGGGCCCTCGACCAGCAAGTGACCGGCGAAGGCTGGCACTGGCTGAACAACGCCCGGGAACTCGCTGACGTCGCCACCGCCATGGCCCGCGAACGCTACCAGCTGGATGTCTGCGACCCACGCTTCGATTCACCGGACGGCACGGTGATCAATCGTGACTTCGAGGTGCTGGTGTACACCTGGACCGCGCGCCTGAAAAGCTTTGATCATCAGCTCGACGAGATGGAAACGGAGTATTCCTGAGGCACAAGCCGCTCCTGCAACGGTTGGGGTGTGGCCGCGACTGGTCGTGGTCACTGGACACTCTTTAACCCTTATTCATTGGGTTGCCATAGACCGCTAATGCTAATCTGCTGCGCAATTTGAACGAAGTCGCGCCACGGCCTGTCATGGGTTCAGGGAAGACGACCCTTTCAACAACGGACAATGAACAGGTATTTCATGAATAAATCAGCAGGTGTGCTTCTTGGAATCGTAGTGGCCATTGGTGCAATCAGTGCCGGCGGCGCGTGGTACACCGGCACCAAGCTGGAAGGGGTGTTGCAGACGTCCATCGCCGACGCCAACCAGCAGTTGCAAGCGGCCATGGTCGGCTCCAACGGCACCGCGACCCTGGAATTGGTGTCGCTGGATCGCCAGCTGTTCAGCAGCACCGCCCGTTACCGCCTCAAGGGCCAGGGTGAGATGTTTGGCGAACACGCCGATGGCGTAGAGCTGCTGTTCACCGACCATATCGAACACGGCCCGCTGCCGTTCTCGCGGCTGGTATCGCTGAAATGGCTGCCGGTCATGGCCACCAGTCACTACTCCCTGGAAAAAACCCCGCTGACCGCCAAATGGTTCGCCGCCACCAAGGACGTGTCGCCGCTCAAGGGTGTGATCAACCTTGGCTATGACCGCGCCACCAACGGCACCCTTGAGTTGTTGCCTGTCGACACCGTGCTCGACGACCAGTCGACGCTGAAGTTTTCCGGGCTCAACCTTGAGGTCTCGGCCAGCGCCGAGGCGCAGAAGGTCAAGGCCAACGGTTACATGGACAGCCTGACGCTGACCAGCGTCGCCGAGGACCAGTCGCCGGTCAAAGTCGAACTCAACGGCCTGACCCTGGCCAGCAACCTGACTAAAAGCAGCTTCGGCTATTACCTGGGCGATAACACCGTCGAGGTCAGCAGCAGCAAAACCACGTTCGGTGACAAACAGGCGGTGCTGCACCTGAAGAAACTGGAAATGAAGACCGCCACCAGCGAATCGGGGAGCAACGCGGCGGGCCGTGCCGATTACAAGATTGCCGAAATCACCCTCAACGACAAAGCGCTCGGCTCGGCCAAAATGGCCTGGAGCATGAAGAATCTCGACATCCCGTCGACGCTGTCGCTGGTGCAGATCTATCAATCCAAACTGCAGCCGTACGAGGAGGCCGCCGCCGCAGCCGCTGCAGCAGGGCAACCCGTGCCGGAGTTGCAACTGAGCGAAGCCGAGGAGGCCCAGGCCAAGGCTGACCTGGAAAAACTGCTGGCCGCCCAGCCGCAAATCGCCCTGGAGAACCTCTCGTTCACCACCGCCAACGGTGAAAGCAAGGCCAGCCTGGTGCTCGACCTGACCAAGCCGAAGTCGATGGACCAGCCGACCGATCAAATGGTGCGCGAGCTGATTGCCCTGCTGGACTTCAACCTGCAGGTCTCCAAGCCGATGATCACTGACCTTGTGAGTGTGCAGGCCCTGGTCGAAGGCCAGACAGACGCCAAGGCCATTGCCGAAGAAGCCCTGGCCACCAGTGATATGTTCAGCAGCATGGCGGTCGGCACCCAACTGGCGACGCTGGAAGGCAACAACGTCGTGTCCAAGCTGCACTACGCCAACAACCAGGTGGAGTTCAACGGCCAGAAAATGACCGTCGAGGAGTTTGTCGCTTTCGTCATGAGCAAGCTCGGGACCCCGGGCGAAGTCCAGTAAGCCACTGGCACCACCGCCTCACCCAAACGCCCGGCCTGTGCTTACGCACGGTCGGGCGTTTTGTTTTGTAGGACGATTCTGAAGAAATATGCGGATTCGTCTTTTGCCTACCCTCGCCATGGAAGACTGCATCGCAGGATAGCTTGGCCGTGTCATCAGGCACTGGCCGCCTGATGGTGTTGCCATCAGGGGGAAAACCCATCGCTCCAGCTTTCCTCGTACAGGAAACCTGCGAATGTTGCGTACCCTCCATCCCCACCTGCGCCCGATTGTTCGCGTAGCGCTGTGCAGCCAGTTGCTCTGGCCGACCCTGGCGGTTGCCGACACGGCATACGATGACCTGGTGCGCCAGGCCCGTGCGGGCAACTACGGGCCGGTATTGAGCGTGCTGCGCCAGGTTCCCGGCAATCAGTTATCCACAGGCCAGCTCAGCGATCATCTGCAGATCGCCGGTTGGGCGGGCCTCGACAGCGAAGTCGTCAAGGTTTATGAAACCCAGGCCCGCCAGCGGCAACTGCCCCTCCAGGCGCTGACCGCCACCGCGCGTGCCTACCGCAATCTACAGCGCTGGGATGAGGCCGCCGCGCTGTATCGCAGGGCGCTGGAGCGCGACCCCGATAACGCCGACGTGCAGCTGGGGCTGGCGCTGGTTCAGGCCGATGCCGGTCAACCGGGTGACGCGGTCAACCGCGCCAAAGCATTGGTGGCCGCCAAGCCCGGGGATCCGCATCGCCGGTTGGCACTGGCCTATGCCCTTACCCGCGCAGGGGCGACCTACGACGCCTTGTTCGAGTACGACCAGGCATTCGTTCGTGCCGGGAGCACGCCTGAAGTCGCCCGCGAATATGTGTTCGCCCTGCAGCGTGCGCGTTTACCGGAACCGGCGCTACGCCTGGCGCGTCAGCGCCCGGGGTTGATCGAGCCGACACTGTTGCGGCGTATCGAGGGCGATGTGGCGGCCGAGCGGGTGCGCCTGGCGGAGCTGGCCACGCGCAGCGAGAAGGAGCGCTACGTTATTGCCGACCGTGCCCTGGCCGACTACGACCAGCTCATCCGAACCTGGAGCGCCGACGCCCAGGCACACGATGACGTGCGGCGCTGGCGTATCGACCGCTTGGGTGCGCTCAAGGCGCGTGCGCGTACCGCCGAGGTTATCCATGACTACCAACAACTGATTGGCGAAGGTGTACCCATTCCCACCTATGCGCTGCGCTGGGTGGCCGCCTCCTATCTGGATCAGCGTCAACCGGAAGTGGCCGTCGATATGTACGGCCAGGTTCTGGCGGCACCCGATGCCGACCAGGGTGATCGCCTGGAAGACAGCACGGCGCTGTACTACGCCCTGTTGGAAAACGATCAACCGGAACAAGCGCGCGAGCTCGCCGACAGCCTGGCCCAGAGCCAGAGTCCACGCGTCGAGCTCAAGGGCTTGCCGGTGGGCAACCCCAATGATGAGTGGATGGATGCGCAGCAACTGGCGGCCCAGGCCGGCACCTATGGGGCGGATTTGCCCGGGGCCGAGCAGCGCCTGGCGGCCTTGGTCGAACAGGGTCCGGGGAATATCGGCTTGCGCCTGGCCCAGGCAGACCTGTACCGCGCCCGTGACTGGCCGCGTCGTGCGGAATCCCAGCTCAAGGAAACCGAAAGCATGGCGCCACGCGACGTTGGCCTGGAAGTCGGGCAGGGCTATACCGCACTGGACTTGCAGGAGTGGCGGCAACTGGATGCGTTGACCGACGACGTGGTGGCGCGCTACCCGGACAACCGCCAGGTCCAGCGTCTGCAGCGTCTGCGTGAAGTTCATGACATGGCTGAACTGCGGGTCTCGGCCTATGGCGGCAAGAGTTACGGCGGCGCGGACAGCGGTGCCGGCGCGGTCAACGGCAGCCGCGACCTGGGCATTGAAACAGTGCTCTATAGCCCACCGATCGATGAGGACTGGCGACTGTTCGGTGGTGCCGGCTACGCCACCGGCGACTTCCAGGAAGGCACCGGTCACCATCGCTGGCAGCGCGTGGGTGTGGAGCGGCGGACGCGCGACATGACCCTGGAAGCGGAAATCTCCAATCACTCGTACGGCTATGGCAACAAGACCGGTGCACGCCTGGCGGCGGCTCGTGACATCGACGATCACTGGCAGTACGGCGCTAGCCTCGACTACCTGTCGGCCAATACGCCGCTACGGGCCCTGAACAGTGACATCACGGCCAATGGCGGCAGTGCTTTCCTGCGCTGGCGTGGCAATGAAAGTCGTGAGTGGCAGCTGGCGCTCAGCCCGTCGCGCTTCAGTGATGGCAATCGCCGGTTAGAGGCGTTGTTGACGGGGCGCGAGGGCGTGTACAGCACGCCAGGCCTGCAAGTCGATGCGGGTCTGGAAGTGGGCAGCAGCCACAACTCGAAGAACGCCGATGTGCCGTATTTCAATCCGAAGTCCGACCTCAGCGTGCTGCCGACGCTAAGCGCCAATCACGTGCTCTATCACCGTTACGAAACCGCCTGGAGCCAGCAGTTCCAGGCCGGTGCCGGTACCTACAGCCAGCGTGATTACGGCACGGGGGCCATCGGTCTGCTCAGTTACGGCCAGCGCGTCAGCTGGAACGACGTATTCGAGGCGGGTGCCGCGTTGAGCTGGCTCAACCGGCCCTATGACGGCGATCGCGAGAGCGATCTGCGCCTGATCATCGACCTCACCTACCGCTTCTAGAAGAGTTTGCCCATGCTTGCAATCACACGTTGCATCCTGCTGCAGGGGGTCCTGTTGCTCACCGCCTGCGCCCAGCAGGCCCCAGCATTTGTGCCGCCCTCACAACGACCGCTGGCAGCCAGTGAACAGCCCTGGCCGAAAAACCATGTGCTGGGCATTGCCTATCACGATGTCGAGGACCGCGATCCCGACCAGGCGGTGGTCGCTGTGCGCACCGAACGCTTGATCGAGCAATTGGCCTGGCTGCGGGAAAATCACTACCAGGCGGTGACCGTCGACCAGATCATGGCGGCCCGCAAGGGTGGCCCCGAGCTGCCGGCCAAGGCGATCCTGCTGAGTTTCGATGACGGCTATTCGAGCTTCTATACCCGGGTCATGCCGGTGCTGCGTGCTTATCGCTGGCCTGCCTTGCTGGCTCCGGTCGGCAGTTGGATCGACACACCGCTCAATCAACCGGTGGATTTTGCCGGTACTCCACGCCAGCGCTCGGACTTCCTGACCTGGGAGCAGATTCGCGAAGTCTCGCGTTCCGGCCTGGTGGAAATTGCCGCCCACACCGATGCCAGTCACAAGGGCGTGCTGGCCAACCCGCAAGGAAACCTGCAGCCAGCGGCGGCGACCCGTCGCTACGACGCGCTGACTCAGCGTTACGAGACAGAGGCCGAGTTCCAGGCTCGTTTGCGCAGTGACGTGGTTGCTATCTCGGCGAAAATTCGCGCTGTCACCGGCTACGCGCCACGGGTCTGGGTCTGGCCGTACGGCGCCGCCGACGGTAGCGCGCTACAGGTGGTGGACGAGCAGGGCTACCAGATGGCGTTGACCCTCGACGACGGTCTCGACAGCCTGGCTGACCTGATGAGCAGCCCGCGTTATCTGGTGGCCTCGGACCCGGACGGCGAGCATTTCGCCAACAGCATCGTCGGCGTGCAATCGAAGGCGCCGATGCGCGTGGTGCATGTCGATCTGGATAACGTCTACGACCCTGACCCGGCGCAGCAGGACAGCAACCTTGGCAAGCTGATCCAGCGCATGGCCGACATGGGCGCGGACACGGTGTTCCTGCAAGCGTTCGCCGATCCCAAGGGCGATGGGCTGGTGCACTCGCTGTACTTCCCCAACCGCCATCTGCCGGTGCGCGCCGACCTCTTCGATCGCGTCGCCTGGCAGTTGCGCACCCGGGCCAACGTCAAAGTCTTTGCCTGGATGCCGGTGCTCAGCTTTGCCCTCGATCCCGCCTTGCCTCGGGTGACCCGCTGGGATCCCGACAGCGGCCAGGCCTCGGTTGATCCTGGCCAGTACCAACGCCTGTCGCCGTTCGATCCCAACGTGCGACGGATCATCGGCGAGCTCTATGAGGACGTGGCGCGCCTGACCTCGGTCGACGGCATTCTCTACCACGATGACGCCTTGCTCTCGGATTTCGAAGACGCCAGTCCACAAGCCTTGCAGGTCTATGCCGCCAACGGCTTGCCGGGATCGATCGCCCAACTGCGTGGCGATCCGGCCACGATGCAGCGTTGGACGCGTTTCAAGAGTCGCTACCTGATCGACTTCACCCACGAACTCACCGCCAGGGTCCGCGCCATCCGCGGGCCGCAGGTGCGCACAGCGCGCAACCTGTTCGCCGAGCCGATGCTCAATCCGCCGAGCGAAGCCTGGTTCGCGCAGAACCTCGATGATTTCCTCGGCGCCTACGACTGGACTGCCCCCATGGCCATGCCGCTGATGGAGGGCAAGACCCATGAGCAGTCCGGTGCCTGGCTGGAGTCCCTGGTGGCCACGGTCAAGTCCCGCCCCGGCGCCTTGCAGCGCACGGTGTTCGAACTGCAGGCCCGCGACTGGAACCGCAGCGATGCGTCCGCGCCGCTGAGCGGTCAACAACTGGCGGATTGGATGGCGCGTCTCAAGCGCGAGGGTGCCACGAGTTTTGGCTACTACCCCGACAACTTCCTCGAGAACCAGCCGGACCTGAAAACCGTGCGCCCTGCGCTCTCCAACAAGTGGAATCGCTGACATGCTGGACAGACTGCTAGCCGTGTTGGTACTGGCGATCGTGCTGGGGATTCCCCTGGGCGTGATTTTCCTGGTTACCGGGCAATTTTTGATGGACTTCGTGTTTTTCTATCCGCTGTTCATGTCCGGACTGTGGATCGCCGGCGGCCTGTATTTCTGGCTGCACTGGGAACGTCACTGGCCCTGGGGCAAAGACACGTTGCCACCGCCGCTGACCGGTGAACCGCTGATTTCGATCCTGATCCCTTGCTACAACGAGGGTGACAATGCGGCCGATACCATTCATGCCGCATTAGGCCAGCACTACCCGAACATCGAAGTGATCGCCATCAATGACGGCTCCAGCGACAACACCGCTGCCGTCCTCGATGCCCTGGCGCTGCAGGACCCGCGATTGCGCGTACTGCATCTGGCGCAGAACCAGGGCAAGGCGGTGGCCCTGCGCATGGGAGCCATCGCTGCGCGCAGCGAGTACCTGGTGTGCATTGACGGTGATGCGTTGCTCGCACCGGACACTGCGGCTTACCTGGTGGCGCCGATGCTGGACAACGCCCGGCTCGGTGCAGTGACCGGCAACCCGCGGATTCGCACTCGCTCGACCCTGGTGGGACGGGTCCAGGTGGGTGAATTTTCGTCGATCATCGGCTTGATCAAGCGCACGCAGCGGGTGTTCGGACGGATCTTCACGGTGTCAGGGGTGATTGTCGCATTCCGTCGTTCGGCGCTGGATCGGGTTGGCTACTGGAGCCCGGACATGATCACCGAAGACATCGACATCAGTTGGAAGCTGCAACTGGATCACTGGAGCATCTTCTACGAACCGCGCGCCTTGTGCTGGATCCTCATGCCGGAAACTCTCGCAGGTTTGTGGAAGCAGCGGCTGCGCTGGGCGCAGGGCGGTGCCGAGGTGCTGTTCAAGAACATCCGCGGCATCTGGCAATACCGCCATCGTTATCTCTGGCCCTTGCTGTTCGAGTACTGCCTGTCCACCGGCTGGGCCTTCACCTTCCTGCTCTCGGTGATTTTCTGGGCCGTCGGCAAATTCGTCGAAATGCCCGAAGCCATTGCCGTGCATCACTTGTTGCCACCGGCCTTCACCGGGTTGGTGCTGGCGATGGTCTGCCTGCTGCAGTTCGCGGTCAGCATTCTGATCGACCGGCGTTACGAGCGGGGCCTGTGGAAAACCATGTTCTGGGTGGTCTGGTATCCCCTGGTGTTCTGGTTCATCAGCCTGCTGACGACCCTGGTGAGCTTCCCCAAGGTGCTGTTTGGTCAACACCAGAAGCGCGCGCGCTGGGTCAGCCCGGATCGTGGGATCAAACCGCTGAACGACGACGATGACGAGGTGCTCGAACAATGAAAATCATCAGAACCCGGCAACGGCCTTTCCTGGTCGTGCTCGACGCTTTTTTCACGCTGCTGGCCTGGGTCGGCCTGAGCTACCTGTTGGTGCGCGGCCTGTGGCCGTTGCTCAATACACACACTGGACCGCGCATTGAAGTCTCGGTGCTCGACGCCCTCGGTACGTTGCAACTCTACGTCTGGGTCGCCCTGCTCAATGCCGTGCTGCTGATTGCCTGGGCCCGTTACCAGCAGCGCAGGAGCAAAGGCTTCGCGCGTCGCCGAAAAGCGGCACCGGTGGTAGGTGACCATGGCTTGCAGGCAAGCTTTCGCCTGAGCAACGAGCTCCTGATGCAGCTGCGTCGGCCCGGGGTCATGGTGATCCACAATGACGAGGCCGGTGATATCAGCCAGGTGGTCACGGGTTATTTACGGCTCGATCAGTGCAATTACCAATAGATACCCGGGCAACTGAACGTACAGGGATTGGCGTCGATCGGTGAAAGCGCGCACTATCGAGGCAAATCCTGGCGAGTTGGAGGCCAGCTGTGACACAACGTATCGACCGCATTGCCCAATTGCTCAATTGCCCGGTCAAGGGCGAAGAAATGCGCCGGGCAATTACTGAAGCCCGCAAGGACTCTCTGCTGGATGACGACGATGAGGAGGATGACGACGAGCCATCCTGCGCGCCGGACGCTGGCGATGATCCCGACCCCCAGGCTTGACCCCTACCACCAGCTGCGATTGCTCTCCAGTTCGGCCCGGCATTGCTTGAGTTGCCAGCCGTAGTTTTTCGCCTGTTGCTCAACCTTGCGCGCCACCTGCATCAGCCAGGGTTTTTGCCGGTAACTCTGGCGGCTGAACCCGCCACGCCCCTCATGGTAGGCCAGGTACTGGCTGTAGGTATCCCACTTGGAAATCCCTAGCTGGCGCTGAGTGCCGGCGGCGTACCAACCGACGAACATCACCGCGTCGTCAAAATTGTCCCGCGAGCCGCCATTGCCGGTTGCGCTCTTGTACTCGCCCCACACCGGATCCTGCGCCTGGGCATAGCCATAGGCCGAGCTGACCCGACCCCAGGGAATCACCCACAGGAAATAGTCGCGAGGGGGCAGGGCGTCCTCCACGAAGCTGCTTTCCTGCTTGATGATCGCCATCGCCACATGAGGCGGCAGTCCCCAGGCTTGCTCCATTTTCAGCGTGTCTTCATACCAGTCGGGGTACTGGCGGTAGATGCTGCAAATGTTGCCCTGGTCCCGCGGCGGCGTGGTCGAACAGCCGGCCAGCAGGGCCAGGGCCATGAGTACTGCGAAAAACCGTCCGTGCAAAAATCACTCAATTGGCGACGGGCCAATCCTTGTTGGTTGAGAGGGGGTTTAAACATTTTCGCCTCCTGGGTTGCGGGCGAAACTGGATCCGGCCCCTCTGTGTGGCACGCAGCCGGTCAGATGTGCGTTGACCCGCTCGCGCTAAATCGAGCACTATCAGGTACCTTTTTTAGTACCTTGGAGTTTGCTCATGGAGCAACTACTCGCTAGCCGCTCAGTCAGCATCACCGAACTCAAGCGCAGCCCGAGTACTGTAATCGAGCTGGCGGGGTCTGAGGCTGTGGCAATACTCAATCATAACCGCCCCGCAGCTTATCTTTTACCCCATGCGGCTTATCAGGCGTTGCTGGAGCGCTTGCATGCCGCGCAAATACGCGAAGCGATAGCGGCCAGCCGGACTGACCCTCGGCCGGCAATAGACGCGGACACGATGTTCGCCGAGCTCGACGCGATCGTTGAGCAGGTCACGGCTGAACCAGGCCGTCCGTGAGGCAGTTGTCGTTCAGCGCCATGGTGCGCGACGATCTACAACACATTGCCCGCTATATCGCTCGAGACAATCGCACCCGCGCTCGAACCTTTGTTGATGAGCTGCGCCAGCGCAGTCTATTACTGATTGAGCAGCCGGATCTGGGCGTTGCGCGTGAAGACTGCGCCAAAGGTCTGCGCATGCTTACCCATGGACGCTACCTGATCTTTTATAGCGTGAGCGGGCAAGGCATCCTGATAGAGCGTGTTTTACACAGCGCGCGGGACCTCGGGCGTCAGTTCGCAATCGACGACCAGAACCTTTAGCGCACACGCAAGTCGCTATGATGAAGTCCCCTGCATGCAGATGCTCCCACAGCCCCAGTCAGTGAGACCTCAATGCCCAATCCATTGAACCCGCCATGCCAAGGTCGGCGGCAGCTCTTGCGACTGGCGGCTTGTGCACCGGTGCTGGCCTTGCTCGGTCCGCTAGGCGGCTGCTCGCGCAAGCCGCAGATGGACGCCACTTTCCTGCAGATCTGGAAAAGCCACGCCGAACTCAGCCGCGATCAGTGGGCGACGCGTATGGCGGCCATGGCTGAATTGGGCTGTGATGAGCTGGTGCTGCAGTGGGTGGGGTTGCTCGGCGGGGACGAGCCGGACTGGATGCTCCCAGACCCGGTGATGCAGGACCTGCTGGACACCGCCGGCGAGCATGGGATGAAAGTGCGTATCGGCCTGCCTTACGACAATGGTTGGTGGCAGGCGCTGTCGGCCACTGACGAGCCGACCCAGGCCGCGTTCTTCAGTGGGTCTTTGCAGGCGGCGAGTCGCTACATGCGCGAGGCGCCGTGGTCCGCGCATGAGCAGTTTGCCGGTTGGTACATCCCGTACGAAATCGAGCAGTACCACTGGACCGAACCCGCCCGACAGGAGCGCCTGGGCAAATGGCTGACGGCCTTGTCGGGGGTGTCGCAGAACGCCGGTCATGGTGTCCCGGCCATCTCCACCTACTACAGCACCCTGCAGACCGACGGCAGCCTGGTGCAACTGTGGCAATCGCTGCTGGCCCGCACCCAGCTGCGGCCCATGGTGCAGGACGGCGTGGGGGTGGCGGGCTGGAACAACCTCCAGGCGATCGAACCGCTGCTGCAGTACCTGCGTCAGCGTGGGGTGAAGTTCGAGGTGATTGTCGAACTGTTCGAGCAACTGCCGTCAGCGCGTAACGACGGCACTGACTTCAAGGCAGTTTCGGCAGACTACCCGCGGGTCCAGCGTCAGTTGGAGTGGGCCCAGACCACGGGCGCGGAACGCATCATCGCGTTTGCCGTCGATCCCTGGGCGACCGGTACCGACCCCCAGGCGCAACGCTTGCGCCAGCAGTGGCTCAAGGCGCGCTCCTGAGGTTGGCGCCAGCAGGGCTCAGAGTGAGCGCCCGATGATCTCGCGCATGATTTCACTGGTGCCACCGAAGATCCGCAGCGCCCGCGCATCGGCCCAGGCGCGGCCAATGCCGTACTCGGCGCTGTAGCCATAACCGCCATACAACTGCAGCAACTCGTCGAGAATCTGCCCCTGCATCTCGGTGGCATTGAGCTTGGCCATGGCCGCGACCACCGGGTCCAGCTTGCCCTCCATCAGTTGCAGCGCGCAGTCGTCGAGGAATACCCGGAGCATGGTCAGGCGAGCCTTGGCATCGGCCAGGACAAAGCGGTTGTTCTGGTAGTCGATGACGCGCTTGCCGAACACCTTGCGACCCCGGGTGTACTCCTTGGTCTGTTCGAGCATGCCCTCGGTCGACGCTGCGGCCCGCAGGGCGATGGCCAGGCGTTCACGGGACAGCTCGTGACTCATGTATTCAAATCCGGCATTCAATTCGCCGAGCAGGCAATCCACCGGCACCCGCACTTCATCGAAGAACAGCTCGCAGGTGTCCTGGGCGTGCTGGCCGATCTTGCGCATGGCCGGGCCCTTGCTGAAGCCGGGCAAGCCTTCTTCGACACAGAACAACGACAGGCCGCGAGCGCCCAGTTCGGGGTCGGTGCAGGCCAATACGATCACCAGGCCAGCGTTGACCCCATTGGTGATGAAGGTCTTCTGCCCGCTGAGCACGAAGTCCTCGCCATCGCGTACCGCACGGGTGCGGATCGCCTTGACGTCGCTGCCGGCACCGGGCTCGGTCATGGCAATCGCGCCGATGACCTCGCCGCTGGCCATTGCCGGCAGCCAGCGGTCTTTCTGCGCCTGGGTGCCGAGGTTCCAGAGATAAGGCGAGACCATGTCCGAGTGAATCGAGAAGCCGATGCCCAGGCAATTGGCCCGCGCCAGCTCTTCGATGACCACCACGGCGTGGCCGAAATCACCGTCGGCGCCATAGGGTGCCGGCAGCGCTGAATTGAGCAGGCCTTGCTCGCCGGCCTCTCGCCACAGTTCGCGCGGGGTCACCCCAGCGGTTTCCCATTGGTCGTAGCGCGGCACGATGCGCTCGGCGATGAAGCGTTGCACCTGCTCGCGAAACAGCAGGTGGTCTTCGCGGAATATCTTGCGCATGGGGAGGCCTATTTCGCGTAGAGGTCGGTGCTGCTCAGTTGCCCGCGTAGCACGGGCGCCGCAGCGCTGCCGGTGAGGAACAGGCTGTAGTGATCACCGGGCTTGAGTTGCGGCAACGCCAGTTTCTCGGCCGTGGCCTTGCCACAGCCGGCACTCAGTGACGCGCTCACCGGGTTGATGGCACGCGCAGCAGTGCTGAGTGGGGCTACGTCGGCAAACAATACCGGGCCGCCGTCAGCCACTGCCAGGCTGCCTTTGGGGCAATCGCTCGCCAGGTTATAAAAGCGCAATTCGGCTTTCAGGGCGTCCTCGCTGCCGGCACTGTCGTCCAGCACCTGCAACTTGCCATCCTGCGGTACCAGAGTGTTGAAGCTGTCCGGCGCCACTTGCAGTTGGCCTGCGGGCTTGCCGTCGAGGGTCACGCTGAAGGCTTCGTTGCCCTTGACGATTGCATAGCTGCTGGCCAGTTGGCTTGGACCGATCGCTTGCACGGTGCCGTTGCTGATTTGCACCTTGAGGCTTTCGGCGCTCGGGTTGACCACCCGGACAAAGGCTGAGCCCGCCGGAGGGCGAGGGGCGTACAGCTGGGCCAGGACGCCTTCGGCCATGGCCGGGCCTGCCAGGCAAGTGCCCAGCAGCAGGGTGGCGCGAAGGGTAAAGGCACGCGGGTTCATGGTTGCTCCTTGGTGGGTTTCATGCGCGTTTCCCGGTATTGGGACTCCAGGCGCTTGCGGTCGACCTTGTCGGACACGTTGGTGGGGAACAGTCCGCAGGCCACCAGTTCCGAGGGCACCATGTAGTGCGGCAGGCGTTCGCCGAGGGTTTGTTTCCAGTCGTGCAACTGCTCCGGCAAGGGGCCGATCACCCCGGGCTCCAGGGTTTCGGGGGAGGAGACGAAGCCGATCATGCGCACCAGGCTGCCATCGGGACGGCGCAGGGCAATCGTGGTGGCCGCGTGGACGCCAGGCAGGCTGGCCAGCGCGGCATCGATCTCACCCAGCTCGATGCGGTAGCCGTTGAGCTTGATCTGGTCGTCGCGCCGGCCATGGAAGTACACCAGGCCCTGCTCGTCGATTTCGCCAATGTCGCCGGTGCGATAGGCGCGCTTGCCGTTGTGCAGGAACAGGCTCTTGGCGGTCAGGTCAGGCCGCCCGAGGTAGCCACGCATGACGTGGTCGCCGGCGATGCAGATCTCCCCGTCGTCGAGGAATACCTCGGCATAGGGCTTGGCCCGGCCGATCGACAGCGGATTGCGCGCGCCGTCGAGGGGGCGCTTGATTTCGACCCAGGTGGTCGAGCAGGTCGCTTCGGTCGGGCCATAGGAATTGATGATGCGCGCGTCGGGAAAGCGCGCCCAGAGCTGCTCGGCCATGGCCGGCGACAGCGACTCGGCGCCGAACACGAATACCCCCAGCTGTGGCAGGTGGGCCTGGTTGAAATCGTCATTGAGGAACTGCTGGCGGACGAAGGCCGGCGTCGACGCCCAGACCTGCACCCCGGTATCGGCCAGGTAGCGCACGAAGGCGTCGGGCGCGGCGATGGTCTCCCGTGGGCAGAGTACGCAGGCGCCACCCAGGGCCAGCGCGCCACACAGGTCGAACAGTGAGAAGTCGAAGCTGAACAGCATCTGGTTCATGAACGCCGGACGCGGCCCCAATGCCAGGCAGTCGCGGATCCAGCTGGCGAACAGCGCGACGCTGTCGCGACCGATCTGTACGCCCTTGGGTTCACCGGTACTGCCCGAGGTGAACATGATGTAGGCGATGCCCGGCTCCGCCAGCGGCGCGCAGACTGCGGCACCTGCTTCAAAACGATTGAGGGTGGCGTTGTAGCACTGGGCGGCGGCGACCCGTTCGGTGATCAGCTTCAGGCGCTCAGGTGGGTTGATGCTGTCGACGGGCACGTAGGTGATGCCCAGGCGCAGGCAGCCGAGCATGGCCACCACAAACTCGATCTCCTTGTGTCCGCTGATCACCAGCGCGTGGCCCGGCAGCACGCCAGCCGCCCGCGCGCGGTGCTGCCAGGCATCGGTAGCCGCCAGCAACCCGGCCCAGCTGATCTGGCGCTGGGCGTCGCTCAGCGCGGGCTGCGTGGCGGCCTGATCCTGTTCGGCGAAATCACATCGATCAAAGTCAAAATACATACAGCCCCCTGAGTAGTGAGGGACGGCGTGGGCCGTCAGGCTTTCTGGTTTTCCTCGACAAAGGCGGCCAGAGCGTTGACCGACTCCAGGTGTTCTTCGATTTCGGTTGGTGGAACCTTGCAGCCAAAGGCCTTTTGCACCGCCAGCACGATATCCACGGCCGTCAGCGAGTCGACCAGGCCGGATTCGATCAGCAGATCGTCCGGTTCAACGGTGGACTGGATCACGTTGGCGACGATCTCGCCGAGTTGGGTTACGAGTGCTGCATTGGGTGTGCTCACGAGGTCATGCTCCGCTAGTCATTGATCAGAATTGGAAGTACAGGAAGCGCGCTTCCTTGTGCAGGTTCATCAGGCACAGGAACAGCAACGCCGCCAGGATCACCAGCCATTTGAACGTCGGGGCCCAGCGCAGGAAGGCCGGTCCGTTCGGCTGCGCCTTGGCCAGTGCCGGTGAGAAGGTGCCCATGATCTGGTGCGAGTTGGGCAGGAACCAGACCACGCACAGCAGGGCGATGATATGGAAGATAGCAAGGTGGCGGCCCATGAACATCCGCCAGGCGTCGCCCCAGGCGATCTGCGCCGGGTAAACCACGTTCGGCAGGCTGTCGAACCCGCGCAAGCCCAGCATGCCCTCCACCAGCCGCAGCGCATCCTGGGTGTCCTCGGCCCGGAAGAACGCCTGGGCGATGATCACCACGGCGAAGGTCAGCAGGACGTAGCCGGCTTCCTTGAGGCGGTTGTCCTTGCGCGCGGCGACCGGTGTGCGGCCCACCACGAAGATGCGCCAGGCGTGGTTGATCGACAGGTAGGCGGCGTGCATCAGGCCGAAGATCAGGTACTGCAACCCGGCGCCGTGCCAGATGCCGGCCAGGCCCATGGTGAAGGCGGTTGGCAGGATGATGGTGGCGGCAAACCCGCCCAGGCTCGACACGCCCTGGGTGCCCACCGGCAGGTTGCGCTTGGTGCGGTAGCGCGACACCGCCATGGCCACCGGGTAATAGAGGTAGGCGGTCAGGTAGCGGGTCAGGGTCATGTGCCAGCGCGCCCAGAACTCGATGATGCTGCTGGCCTTGTACGGCGAGTTGAAGTTCAGCGGGAAGCGGATGCCGAACATCTTCGCCAACCCCAGGGCCATGTCCGAGTAGCCGGAAAAGTCGAAGTACAGCTGCAGTGCATAGGCCAGGCCCGTGCCCCAGGCGGCCCAGAACTGCAACTCGCCCGGTTGGGCGAAACCGGCATCGGCGTAGGGTGCGATCGGGTCGGCCAACAGCACTTTCTTGGCCAGGCCGATGACGAACAGCATGCCGCCGACGCTGAGGTTCTCGGCGTTGAAACGGTAGGTTTCGCGCTTGGCGAACTGCGGCATCATTTCCTTGTGATGCAGGATCGGCCCGGCGATCAGGTGCGGGAAGAAGGTGACGAACAGCACGTAGCTGAGCAGGCTGCGTTCCTTGACGATGCCGGCGCGGCAATCGAGCAGGAAGCCGATCTGGGTGAAGGTGAAAAACGAGATGCCCAGCGGCAGGATGATGTCGTCCAGCCGACCGCTGCCAAACCCCCAGTCGTGGGCGAAGTTCATCAAGGTGACGAAGTACTTGTAGTGGATCAGCAGGGCGATGTCCGCCGCCACCCCGACCGTGGCCACGGCCAGTTGCAGGCGTGGTCGGTGGGCGGTGCTGAGGATGACCTGGCTGATCGCATAGTTGAAGGCGATCGAGCCGATCAGCAGCATCACGAACTGCGGGTTCCACCAGCCGTAGAACACCAGCGAGGTGATGCACAGCCATACGGCGGCCATCCGCGGGCTGATGGCGCTGAACAGGTAGTGGGCCGCCAGGGTGACCGGTAGAAACAGGAAGAGGAAGAGATAGGAGTTAAAGAGCATGGTCGTCCTGTTGCTTAGGCAATGTGGCCAGCACGGCGCGTTCGTCGGCCGTCAGCGGCAGGGATAGGGCCATCTCGGAAAACTCCCAAATGACCAGCTTGAGGCTGGTAGGCCATTTGTCACGTTTGGCCAGGGCGGCGAGCAACGCGCCGGAGAACTGGCCACCGTCCATGCTCTGGTTCCACACCTGGCGGCCCAGGGTGATCCCCAGGCGTTCGGCAAACTCACTGCGCCGGCCGTTGGAGCTGCCGGCCAGCAGCACTTCCACGGGAGGCGTGTCATCCAGCAGGCCGCCACTGCGCAGCGGTTCGATACTCACCGGCTGCGCCATGTCGAGGGCGGGGCGCCAGGCCTGGCTGGCCTGCTCCAGGCCGGCCAGGCTGATCAGGTCGCCCATGCGCGGCACGGCGGGGCCTGGGGGCGAAACGTTGAACGCCTGGCTGCCCTTGCTCCCCAGCAGCTCCACGGCCTGCGTCCCGACCACTTCGGCGGCTGCTTGAGCGCCGACTGCCGTCATGTGTACATCGGTGTGGAAAAAGCGCGGCTCGTTGCCCTGGGCCAGTGCGGGAAAAAGGTCGCTGTGGGGTACGCCGGCACGCGCCAGGCGGGCTTGCCAACCCTGCAGGCGGGCCTGCAGTTGGGTGCTCTGTTGCAGGCCGCAAAGGCCTTCGGTCTGCACCCGCGACTTGTCTGGCACCGTCACCACCAGCACTTGCAGGCCGTGTGCACGCAGGTCGCCGACCCAGTGCTGCATCAGGCGCACCCGGGCTTCATAGGCGTCGTGCACCCCGGGTTGCGCGCGCAGGCCGTCGCGATAGAACAGCCAGTTCGGGCAACCCTGGACCACCTGCGCGCCGAGGTCACCGAGGAAGCGATAACGCACCGCCGAGCTGATGGTGTCCGCCTCGTCCTGCAGCGGCAGTTTCATCACGTGTCCGAGCACCTGTCCGGCCGAACCGTCAACCCAGGCCGAGGGCTTGAGTTGCCCTGGCTCGAGCTTGGCGTGCAGGAGCATCCAGATGCCCACCGCCTGCCCGACCAGCAGCAGGCCGATGATCGCGGCGGCGCTCATGCGGTGCGAGACTGGCTTTTGCTCGTTTGCCATTGATCAGCGTCCCAGTGCGCCATGCAGGCGTTGGCGCCAGGCGCTGTCGCTCATGATCGAGGCGTTGTCCCACATGCCCGACGCTTGCGGACCGTAGGCGTAGCTCGGCTCGAACATTTGCCACACCAGCACCTGCGGCGGGTTTTTCTTGAAGTCGGCTGATTCCAGGTATTCCAGGAGCATGGTCCAGTGGCCGATGTTGCCCGGCTTCCAGTTCACCGACACCGGGCGGTCGAGGGCATTCGACAGTTTCTGCGGGAAGCCGAAGTATGGCTGCACCATGCTGTGCCCGGTGACATGCACCGGTGCCGGTGCGGCATCCAGCAGGCCGCCGGTGGTGTCCTGGCGGCGCACGACAAAGGTTTCGCGGCCGGTGGCCTTGCGTTGCTCTTCGGTCAGGAAGCGCTCGGCGAGGTCGCCATAGCGACGCTCCTTGAACTCGCTGCCCAGGGCCATGCCGGTGCCGGGATTGCCCTTGAGGTTCGGCACGTCGCGCTTGATCTGCTCGGCAGTGGCCACGGCGGTGGCGTCGGCGGCGGGCTGGGTCCAGTGCTGGTCGGTGCGGTAGAACACGTCCTTGCCCGAGTTCTTCAGTTGGCTCAGTACGGCGGCGTCGTCGAACGTCGAGATACCGGCCTGCTTGAGCTTGCCGAGAATCGTCTGGTAGCGCTGTTTGACTTGCGGGCTCAGGGCTTTGTCGGCCGGTAGCTTGTCTTGATAGAACAGGGTCTTGTCCGGCAGCAGCAGGACCTGCAGTTTCACGCCACGGGCGGCCAGGGCCTGGCGCGCGTCATTGATCAGCGCGGTGTTGGCGTCGATGGCCTTGTTGTCGACCACGGTCAGGCTGCCCCAGCCCGGAAACAGCCAGCCATCGCTGCCGCGAATCACCAGCGCGGAGTCTTCGGCGTGCGCGCCGGCCATCGACAGAGCCAGCGTCATGCCGAGCAGGGGGGCGCCCAGGCGTTTGAGTGGTTGGGTGACCAGGCGTGCAAGTGACATGGCAAAGGTCCTTATGACTAGGGGGCTCAATAGGAAAAAATCAGGTTCATGAACAGCCCTTTGGCCCGTTCCGTAGCACCACCGCCAATTGGGTAGCGGTACTGCATGGACCAGCTCAGGGAGGAGCGTGGAGCGTTGTAGTGGTCTTCGCGGAACCAGTAGCGAACCGCGACGCCGGGGCCGACCCCCATGGAC
This sequence comes from Pseudomonas sp. NPDC087626, assembly GCF_044743405.1. Lineage (NCBI taxonomy): Bacteria > Pseudomonadati > Pseudomonadota > Gammaproteobacteria > Pseudomonadales > Pseudomonadaceae > Pseudomonas > Pseudomonas sp. NPDC087626. The sequence continues at coordinate 192,910 of NZ_JBIUWJ010000004.1, read as the reverse complement.
CACGAGGTGGCGTCATTGGTCAGTGACCAGTCCTGGCTGACGTTGCTCAGGTCGATTTGATCGTTTTTACCGAAGTCCAGGCCGGTGGCCTGGTCTTTCTGCCAGATCCAGTCCACGGCCCCGACGATGTGCGGGAACACCACCACGTTGGGCCCCAGTTGGTCGAAGCGCAGGCTGCGACCGACCCGCAGCTCACTGCTGGCGAACACTTGCTGGCGCTTGAGCTGGCCATCGGTCTTGGCCAGTTGCCGGGTACGGCTGCCCTGGTTGTCCACGTCATAGGCGGTGAAGGTCGCGTCGTTGTCTTCCCAGGAATACCCCAGCTGTGCGTAGCCATCCATGGTGAACCAGTTGGATTCATTGGTGCGCAGCTCAGTGCCTTTGTAGAACCCGTAGGTGATGTACGAGAGCCAGCCGCCAGCATCGCTGTCCAGTTGATAGCGGGTGAGCATGCCGTTGATTGCCGGACTGTTGGTGGCGTTGGCTTCCTGGATCGCGTTCTGGATCGCGCATTGGTCGCCGCGCTTGGACGGGTAGACGGTGCCTTCCCGGGTCGCCGAGCCGAGGAAAAACCGGCGCTCCAGGCCAAAGGTGAAACCGGTATCGGCCAGCATGTAGCGCACCCCCAGTGAGCCGATGGTGCTCGGGAAGCCGGAGGTGGTACTTGAACCGTTGGTGCGGTCATTGCTGTCGCGGTTGTCGAGGGTAGTCCTGCCACTGCAGGGGTCGACGAACTGGCTGGACTCGAACTCGCTGCCTTCGTCATACAGGGTGTTGGTCAGCCGCCCGTAGACCTCGAGAATACCGTTCTGGTCATTGAACTGGGTGGGTCGCCAGTACAGCTCGGAGGTGCTGAACAGCGAATCACCTGCGGTACTCAAGCCGGCACCGCTGCTGTTGGTGGTGGGTTGTGCCCCGCGATAGCCGAGCGACACGGTCGCGCCCCATTCACGATCCAGTCCGGCAATGGCGCCACGGGTGTTGTAGCGCTGTTGGTCATCCAGTTCGAGTTGGTTGGCGTCGGCCATGTCGATGGCTTTCTTGAGTTTCTTCACGGCTCCCGGGTTGTCGCCCATGGCCGACTGGGCATAGGCCTCGTTGAGGATCACCGTCGGCGGCGCCTTGCCGGTGGCCCGTGCGGCGCTGAAGTCCTGGAGCGCGAGGTCCGGCTGGCGATTGCGCTGGCGCACGTAGCCGCGCTGCATGAACAGGTCGGCGTCGTTTGGCGAAGCGGCGAGGGCGCGGGTCAGGCGCTGCTCGGCCTCGGCGGCCTGGGCCGCGTTGCCCGAGGCCAGGGACGTGGTCAACAGGCGCTGATAGTCGGGGTTGTCTGGTGCTTGTTCCACGGCCAGGCGCGATTGCTTGATTGCTTCCTGATAGTCCTGCCGGCCATAGGCGGCGTAGGCTTCGGTGGCAGGGCCAGCCGGACCGGTGACCTGGTCGGAGGGCAACAATTCGCACTGGGTGCCATAGGGTGTGTCATGGCACGACTGGGCAGGCGCGGGGTAGAGCGTGGTGGTCAGCTTGGCCGCTGGCTTGTTGTCCTCGGCGAGGATTTCCCGGCGCTTGAGGGCGGCCTCGTCGCTGGCGTCCATCGGCCCGAGCAGTTGTTCGGCGCGGGCCGTGTCACCGGAAGCCAGCGCGCCGTCGATTGCGATCAGGCGCACGTTGCGGCGTTGATCGTCGTCCAGCCAGTCCTGGGCCATGGCCTCGTCGAAGTCGCCACGGGCTGAGTCTTTCTTGCCCTGGAGCTGGCGCAGGTAGGCACGCATCACCAGCATCACGGTGTTTTCGTCGTTCTGTTCCAGGGCCTCAGTGGCCGCCTGCTCGGCGGCGGCGGGCTGTTTATCCTGGAGCAGCGCGGTGACCAGCAACAGGCGCTGGCTGGTGAGGTCCGGCGCGAGGTTCACGGCCTCGCGGGCCAGCCTGGCCGCTTCGGCAGGCTGGTTGGTGATCAGTGCCTGGTAGGCCAGTTGGGTCGGCCGTACGGCCATGCGCCGCTGCAACATGGTGCGGCGGGCCTCGATGTCGCTTTTGTTCGGCGGGTTCAGGGCAATCACCTGGTCGGCGGCGCTCACCGCCTCAGACCATTTCTCCTGGGCCTCCAGCGCGTCGAGCCAGAGCAGGGCCCACGTGCCCTGGCTGGGGTCGGCGCGAAAGGCTTGCTCGCCATCCCGGGCGGCGGCGGGCATGTCGCCGGCGTTGTAGGCGGCATACCCTTTGGTTGCCAGCGGGAAGCCACGCTGATAGGCCGCCGACGGTCCGCGGCCGGTGGCGGCGGCTGTCTTGGGTTGCAGGTTTTTCACGGTGGCGCGCAACGCCGGATCGTCAACGCCGCGTTTGATCGCCGCCTGCGCGGCCTGGCGTGCCTGAGTGATGCGTCCGAGCTTTTGCAGGGTATAGACCTGCAACAGGTTCAGGCGCACCACATCGGGCCGCAGTTTCAGCGCGGCATTCACCTGCTCCAGCGCATCGCGGTAACGGCCGGCCTGGTAACTCTTGTACGCCAGGTCCGCCTGTTGCCAGGCTTCGCCCTCCAGGGGCGCCTCATAGGCGGCGGCCGACACCGGCAGCGGCAGGAGCGTCGAGCTGCAGAGCAAGGCCGCGGTGAGCAGAAGTAAACGCGAAGTAGGGATCATGGCGTCTCTGAGGAGCGTTGTTCAGTGGGACCGGCAGCAACTGGCTGGCCCGTGTCGTTCTGGAAGGAGATCGCTTCGCTCAGGGTGGCCTGGTCGAGGTAGCCGTGCTCGAGCAGGATCTGCCCCAGGGGCTTGTGTTCGGCGGCCTGGGCTTGCAGTGCCTTGTTCAGGGACTCCTGGTCGATCGCCCGCCAGGACATCAACAGATCCCCCAGGCGCAGGCGTTGCTGGACCAGTTGGTCGGAGGACGGGAAGTCATGCATGGTCTTGTCCCAGACCAACTGCTTGCCGAGGAACAGATGGCCCAGGTACAAGCGCCAGGCCCGCGCGGCGGCCATGGCATTGATGAAGTTGCCGATGATCATCCGCGGTGCCGACAACAGCGCGTGTTCCCAGCCATACAGGCGACCGACGAAGTAGCCGCGCTGGAGTACTCGCAGGCTCAACAGGATGCCGTTGGCCCACATCAACTGCATCAGCCCGCTGTGGGGGCTGAACACCGATGGGTAGTAGGTCGTCCACCAGTCCATCGAGGTCATCACCATGAACAGCAGGTGCTGGGCGAGCAGGATGTAGGCAACAATCGCCACGAAGGAAGTCACCAGGCCTTTGCGGTCGCGATATAGCAGGTACTTGGTCGCCAGCGAACCTTCCCAGCCAACCTGGCTCCAGCCCTGCAGGCCGATCCCCAGGGTCCAGCGGGCCTTCTGCCGATAGGCGGTGCGGAAGGTATCGGGGAAGTATTCACGTACGCCGAGCGGCATATGAATCGCGACCATCTTCGCTTTACCGTGGCCGAACCACTTGGCGCGTCTGGCGATGTAGTCGACCGGGAATTTACCGAAGATCTGCTTCATGCCGCGCCGTGCCAGGCGCGCACCGATGTCGTAGTCCTCGGTGAGGGTGGCGGTGTTGAACGGCTGGTTGTTGGTCTCCGCCGAGAGTTCGAGCAGGGCCTTGCGCGAGAAACAGGTGCCGACGCCTGCTGACGGGACCATTTTCGACATGCTTTCACGCACCACCAGGTCCTTGGTGTGCCACTCGGCGAATTCATCCATGTAGGTACCGGCCACCAGTTCATACCAATCCCGTTCCAGGGACGTGACTGGCAGCTGGATGAAGTCGATGCGCGGCAGCAGGTAGTTGAAGTAGTGCAACTCCAGGTGGTGCAGCACGTCTTCGCTGTCATGCAGGACGACCCCGGCAAACGGCTCGGGCTGGCGCAGGTCCTGGGCGAAGATCGCCTGGATGATCCAGTTCAGGCAGTCGGCCTTGCAGGTCGGGCCATCGTGGGGGACTTCGACGCGGATCAACTGCTTGTAGCGCCGACGCATGCGTTCCACTTCTTCAATGGTGCGTGCGTCGTTGCAGTAGGTGCCGACGAAGATGGAGTAATTCTTGTACTCCAGCGACCCGACCATGTTCTCGAGCATCGGCGCGATCACGTCGTACTCGAGCCAGGCCGGGATCATGATCGCCAGCGGTTGCTCGCGCTTGGAGCGCAGTTGTTCGGCCGTCAGCGCCTTGTAGCGGCGCTTGACCATCAGCGAACGGTACGCCTGGCGAACCCAGTACCAGCCATCGATGAACAGGTCATCGAGGCTGGAGAGCATGATCAGCACGCCCACGATGACCGTCACGATCTCCAGGATGTGGTAGTAGTCCGCAAGCAGATACGGCAGGTAGAGCGAGGACATGAGCTGTTCCCGTGGTCGTTACAAGCCTTGTTTCTTTTTGTGGCGACGCGCCAGAACACCCAGTACCAGCAAACCGAGCAGGGCCGCAGCAAACAGCGGCAGGGCCCACGCCAGGTACTTGCGCCACTCATGGAACGGCGATTCGCCAAGGCCCATCGACTGGACCAGCCCAGGCTCGGAGGTATCGACCCACGTCAGCGGACCGTCCACACCCAGCACTACGGCGTTGCCCTGGTTGAACACGAACGGTGCCCCCGGGGTCAGCACCTGGTCGCCCAAGGCATACCAGACCACCCCGTGCTGGCTGTTCGAGTCGACCACCGACGCCGCGCTCAGCGGTTGCGGACCGGTCAGGTCAAGCAGGCGCTTGTCGTCACCGCCGGCACGCAAACGCTGCAGGTCTTTGACATCGATCAGCGGCTTGGCCCCTTCCAGCGGCACATCCAGTGACAGGAATGGCTTGCTTGGCTTGAACGGCTGGCTGCTGTCGGCCAGGGTCAGTTCGGCATTGACCGGTGATATCGATGCGGCGCTGGCCAGGCGAATGATCTGGCGCAGGTTGGCCGCCGGGGTATCCAGGGCGGTCTTCGGCACGATTACCTGGGCATTGCCTGCCAGCAATGGCAGCAGGCCGACGAAGGTGCCGTCCGGCTCGGCATCGGAGGAACGCAGGTAGCTGCTCGGCAACACGTTGACCGGATACCCCTGGGGAATTTCGGCGCAGTTTGGCGAGACCGGCTGGCGCTGGAAGCGCACCTGCAGGTTGTTGGTCACCCCCAGGGCATAGCCCGGGACACGGGCGGTCAGGCGCTCGGGTTTGCCGTCGGCCTTCAGTTGCTTGGCACTGAGCAGGACCCCGTTCCACAGCACCGAAGCCACCGGCAGGGTGATCGACGCCCCTGGTGCGGCGGCCACATCCAGAATCAGCTCGCCGGGCATCCGGCCCTGGACGGCCACCGCGCTCAGCGGGAATACGGCGTTCCACTCGCCACGGGTCACCACATCAAACGCGGTGGTCGAGCCACCGAGTGTGCCGACACGCAGTTCACGGTCGCTGTTGTCCCCGGTTTCACCGGCTTGGTGAATGGTTGCCTCGGAGGAGACGAGCACGTTGCGCCAATGTGAGTCGAACACTCCGGCGGCCTTGGCCCCGGCGTCGGCGGCCACGCTGATCACGGCTTGATGGCCGAGGCTGGTCAGTTGAATCTGCTGGCTGCCGGGGACTTTCTGGGCGGCGCTGGCATGCCGGCTACGCCATTCTCCCAGGGCCTTGACCGCGTCTTCATCGTTTTGCAATTGATCGCGCAGGGCATCCAGCGCGGTGTTGATCTGGCCGACCAGCGCGGCGTCGGCGATTGCCAGGTCAGCCCGGGTCGCGGGTGCGTCGAGCACCAGCAAGGCGCCGAGTTCGGCGGCGTTGGCCAGGGTGTGGCGGTCTTTGCCCGTCAGCGCAGAGAACGGCGCGACCGTGCTCAAGGCGCCGGGAATGTTCAGTTGGTCGATAGCGACCACGTCGCCCACGGCCGGGAAGGCTTTGACCTGGGCCCGCTTGGCGTTGCGTTCCAGGGCCACGCCCAGGCGCCAGGTGCTGTCGAAACTGGCTTGCTCCAGCTTGCCGGCGGCGATCAGGATCACCGGTTTGCCCGGCAGCGTGCTCCAGGCATCGGCCAGGGTATTCAGGCCACGCATCGAATAGCGATAGGTCAGCGCAGTGTCGGGTGACAGGGTCAGCACATTGCTGCTCTGGCGGGTGGGCTCGCACAGGCGTTGGCCGCTGGGCGAGCTCCAGTCGATGGTGAAATCGACAAAACCGGACTCATGACGCCGGGCTTCGACTGGCAGCAGCCTAGCCAGGTCCCCTGCGCGTTCGGTCACGCTCTGGGTATGCAACGGGCGACCGTCGACCGACAGGCGCAGGGCCGCGGGAGCTTCTTCGCCCTTGATGAAGTTGCCCTGGATGTTGATCGAGGCCGCATCCAGCGCAACGCCTTTGGGCACTGGCAGGTAGAACGACTGGTGGTTGTCGCTTTCCTGCAGCACCACCGGGTTGGTGATGCCCATGTCGGCCAGCGAAACGCTGCGCTGCACCCAGTCGTCCTGGGCCAGTGTGCGCAACGCATCGCTGCCGGGCGATGCCATGGCGAACAGCGGCGCGGCGAAAGGTGCGACGAGTACGACCTGCTTGAGGAGGGTGAGGCACAGCTGGCGATTCGTAGGAGTATTCATGCGTGGTTATCGGCCGCATCTGAAAGGTGAAAGTTCACGACTGCCCTGCGCATTCACGTCCTCGGTAGGTGGCGTGAGTGCCGGGCAAGCGAATTACACGGGCTCAGTGACGGTGCTCAGCTTGGACGCAAGCTGGAATACAGACCTGACAAACGGGCCGGCATGAGCTCGAACAATAACTGGCAGTGCAGGAGGGGCAAATGGCCATTGGTTGTCCCTGTGGCAGCTTTGGATCCATCCCCGCATTGGCAACCACACTGTGGCGTGCCGTAACGTATTGTGTCAATATTTTGGTGTAATTTTTATTATTTTGCGCGCCTTTGGTTTGGCGCGCCGTAATTTTGACTATTCAGTTTAGCCGATGGTCGGGCGGATTGCCGGGATGGGTGGATCAAACTCACTGAATTGGCGGCCGGTGAGTGCCGAAATGATCCGTGTTGTGGCGTGTCCGTCACCGTAGGGATTGACGCTGTGAGCCACCCGTTGATAGTGCTCGGCGTCGTCGAGGAAGGTCTGCACGGCGCTGACAATGCGCTCCTTGCGAGTCCCGACCAGTGTCACCGTTCCGGCACTCACCGCTTCCGGGCGCTCGGTGGTGTCGCGCATCACCAGCACCGGTTTGCCGAGGTGCGGGGCCTCTTCCTGAACACCGCCCGAATCGGTGAGGATCAGGTAGGCACGGCGCATGAACCAGACGAAATCCAGGTAATCCAGCGGCTCGATAAGGTGGATGTTGGGCAGGCCGGAAAGGGTCGACATCACGACGTCGCGCACCTGTGGGTTCAAGTGCACCGGGTAGACGATCTGCACATCCTCACGCTTGGCCAGCTCCGCCAGGGCCGAGCAGATCTGGATGAAACCAGCGCCGAAATTCTCGCGGCGGTGACCGGTCACCAACACCAGGCGTTGTGCCGGGTCGACCCAGGCATAACGCGCGGCCAGGCTGGCCTCCATGTCCGGGTTGTGGTCGAGTTTGCGCAGCGTCAGCTCCAGGGCATCGATCACCGTGTTGCCGGTGACATAGATACGGCCTTCGAGGTTTTCCTTGAGCAGGTTGTCGCGCGAGGTCACGGTCGGTGCGAACAGCCATTTGCCCATGACGTCGACCACGCGCCGGTTCATTTCCTCGGGAAACGGCTGGGTCAGGTCGCCGGTGCGCAAGCCAGCCTCGACATGCCCGATCGGGATGCGCCGGTGGAACGCGGCCAGGCTGCAGGCGGTTGCCGTGGAGGTATCGCCGTGCACCAGCACACAGTCGGGCTTGACCTCTTCGAGCAGGGCATCGACCCGGGTCATCAAGCGCGCGAACAGGCCATTGAGGGTTTGTCCTGGGAGCATCACGTCCAGGTCGTGGTGGGTCTTGATATCAAATAACTGCAGCACCTGATCGAGCATGTGCCGGTGTTGGCCGGTGGTGCAGACAATGCTCTCGATGCCTTCGGTACCGGCCAGGCTATGGACCAATGGGGCCATCTTGATGCCTTCGGGGCGGGTGCCGAACAACGACAGGACTCTCATGTTTTCTCTATCTCCATACAGGGAATGACCCCCGGCATGCCGTCCCTTGGGGTACGCCATGGTCAGGGTCGAAGCAAACGACGCCTGTTGCTGCGCTTGACTGCTACTTCCGTGAGCTGCGCAGCCCTTCTTATGTTGGTGGTCGCCGGACGGTTTTTGTTCCGCAGGCAGCATGAAAGGTTTTTTTGGGCGGGCACGGTGAGTCGGTTCGAGGTCTGATCGGCCAGCGCGGTCGAGTGTATGTCCTGTGCTGGCCTGGAACCGCTCGACAAATATATTTCCAAATGTAACAAGTCTAAATGCTTAATGCTTTGTGCATGATTTTGCTCTTCGAAGGTATTGAAAATCTCCTTCAGTAATATTTTATGATAATGAAATTATCACCCAGTATTTTTTCCTTTTAATTCTCGAAACATCCGCGCCCAATCTTCTTTGCCGTTGTTTTAATGTGGGTATTGACGGCGTGAACTTTTTTCTTTGACGCCAACTTTTTGCTGGTTAGTATCCTTGTAAGCGAACCGTTTTCAGTGTGCTGGGAAGTTCTATCACGACGGTTTTTGCTTACTTCTTGCAGCTTTTCAAAGGCGTGCTGGATACGTTTTACGAAAGGATGCGATTCCCGATGACGGGCAAAAGACAGGGAGCGTCTACGGTGATCAACCCCCTCCGCAAGCGCTGGTTCCTCCGCTTGATGCCCTTGCAGCATGGCGCTGCAACTCCCCTGTGCAAGTCCAACTTCCCACGTGCTGGCCAGGTTAAACACCTGGCACCCAGTGAGCGCTCCGGTGTGGGTTGAGTACTACTTCTGGATTAAAACTTTTACATAACTTTCGCTTATACGAATGCTCAGCCTCTGCTTAAGAAGCTGCGCACGCGTTCGAGTCGATTTTGTTATGGGATTCGACTAGCTGAAATAAAAAACAGGTGTGCGATGAAGAATATTGTAATTGTCGACAAGGCGACGGGGGCGGCGACCGAACAAACGTTCGGTAATGTCGCCCTGAACGGAACCAGTATTGTAAAAGTGCCCATTAGCCCGAGCAGCGTCCAGTCGATGCAGCAGTCGGGCAAGAATCTGGTCATCACCCTGAAGTCCGGTGGCACGGTCACGGTCCATAACTTCTTTGTGGTCGGCAGCGATGGCGAACCCAACCAATTGGTCCTGGAGGACAACGACGGAACCCTGTTCCTGGGGAGCTACTCCTCGCCGTATTCCGGTTTTACCTTTGGCGAAATCGGCACCCTTGAAGACCTGATGGCCGCTACGGCGGCGGGCAGCACCACGCCAGACTGGCTGGCGTGGGGGTTGAGCCTGCTGGGTGTCGGCGGTGCCGCAGCAATATTCTTTGGTGGACATGGGGGCAGCGGTGGCGGTGGCGGTGACGCCGACTCGACGCCTCCAGACGCCCCTACTGGCCTGGCCTTCGACACCACCGGCGCGGTACTCAGTGGTCGCGGCGAACCGGGTTCGACGGTGACAGTCAAGGACGCCAGTGGCCGCGTTATCGGCACGGGCACGGTCGGCGCTGATGGCAACTTCCAGGTCAACCTGGACACCCCGCAAACCAATGGTGAAACAGTCGAGGTCAGCCTCACTGACGCTTCGGGTAACGTCTCTGCTCCCGGCACCATCACCGCGGGCGACACCACGGCCCCCGCCGCACCGAGCGATCTGGCCGTCAGTGCTGATGGCAGTACCGTCAGCGGCAAGGGTGAACCCAACACCACGGTCACCATCAAGGATGCCAATGGCAATGTGATTGGCACCGGCACCGTCGGCGCCGATGGCAACTTCGTCGTCACCCTGACCCCAGCGCAAACCAACGGCGAAACCCTGACGGCCACCTTGACCGATGCGGCGGGCAACGTCTCGCCACCGGCCAGCGTCGACGCCAGCGACACCAGCGCTCCGGCGGCCGCGACTGATCTTGCGGTCAGCACCGACGGCAACACCGTCAGCGGCAAAGGCGAACCCAACACCATCGTCACCATCAAGGATGCCGACGGCAACGTGATCGGCACCGGTACAGTCGGCGCCGACGGCACCTTCGTGGTTACGCTCGACACCCCGAAAAACCACGGTGAAACCCTCACCACGACGCTGACCGATGCCGCCGGCAACGTGTCCGCGCCAGCGGACGTCATCGCCCACACCGTCGTCGTCGAAGAGCGGGACATCACAGCTCCCGATGCCCCGACCGACCTGGCTGTCATGGCCGATGGCACCACCGTCACCGGTAAAGGTGAACCCAACACCAGCGTCACCATCAAGGATGCCGATGGCAACATCATTGGTACCGGAACAGTCGGTACCGATGGCAATTTCGAAGTTGTGCTGACTACGCCACAAACCAACGGCGAAACCCTGACCGCAACACTCACTGATGGCGCAGGCAACGTCTCGGCCCCGGCGACTGTCGTCGCGGACGACTCCACCGCCCCTGCACCACCGACCGACCTGGTGGTGAGCGCCGATGGCACCACCGTCACCGGTAAAGGCGAGCCAGAAACCACGGTCACCCTCAAGGATGCCGATGGCAACGTCATCGGCACCGGCTCCGTTGGCACCGACGGCACCTTCGAAGTCGTGCTCACCACCCCACAAGTCAACGGCGAAACCATCGCGGTAACGCTGACCGACGCTGCAGAAAACGAATCAGGCCCGACCCAAGTAACTGCTCCGGACATCGATGAGACGGATGCGGATGCCGACGCCGACGCTGACGCCGATGCGGACGCTGATGCGGATGCGGATGCGGATGCGGATGCCGACGCCGATGCCGATGCGGATGCCGACGCGGATGCGGACGCCGATGCCGATGCTGACGCCGACGCCGATGCCGACGCCGATGCTGATGCCGACGCCGACGCCGACGCCGACGCGGATGCTGACGCGGACGCGGATGCGGATGCTGATGCTGATGCTGATGCTGATGCGGACGCCGATGCCGACGCGGATGCCGATGCCGATGCTGACGCCGATGCGGATGCGGATGCTGATGCGGATGCGGATGCTGATGCGGATGCTGATGCTGATGCGGACGCCGACGCCGACGCCGATGCCGATGCCGATGCCGATGCCGATGCCGACGCAGATGCCGATGCGGATGCCGATGCCGATGCGGATGCGGATGCCGATGCCGACGCGGATGCCGATGCCGATGCGGATGCGGATGCGGATGCGGATGCGGATGCTGATGCTGACGCCGATGCCGATGCCGATGCCGATGCCGATGCCGATGCCGATGCCGATGCGGATGCCGATGCCGACGCGGACGCGGACGCCGACGCCGATGCCGATGCCGATGCCGATGCGGATGCGGATGCGGACGCCGATGCCGATGCTGACGCGGATGCCGATGCCGATGCCGATGCCGACGCGGATGCCGACGCCGATGCTGACGCGGATGCGGATGCGGATGCTGACGCCGACGCCGACGCCGACGCCGACGCCGACGCGGATGCTGACGCCGATGCCGACGCGGATGCCGATGCCGATGCGGATGCGGATGCGGATGCGGATGCTGATGCTGACGCCGATGCCGATGCCGATGCCGATGCCGATGCCGATGCCGATGCCGACGCGGACGCGGATGCTGACGCGGATGCGGATGCGGATGCTGACGCTGATGCCGATGCCGATGCCGATGCCGATGCCGATGCCGATGCCGATGCTGATGCGGACGCCGATGCCGACGCCGATGCTGATGCCGACGCCGACGCCGACGCCGATGCGGATGCGGATGCGGATGCTGATGCCGACGCCGACGCCGACGCCGACGCCGATGCTGACGCGGATGCCGATGCCGATGCCGATGCCGACGCTGATGCGGATGCCGACGCGGATGCGGATGCTGACGCGGATGCCGATGCCGATGCCGATGCCGATGCGGATGCGGATGCGGATGCGGATGCTGACGCGGATGCCGATGCCGATGCGGATGCGGATGCCGACGCTGATGCCGATGCCGATGCCGATGCGGATGCCGACGCTGATGCGGATGCGGATGCGGATGCGGATGCGGATGCTGATGCCGATGCGGATGCCGATGCCGATGCCGATGCCGACGCTGATGCTGATGCCGATGCCGATGCCGATGCCGATGCCGATGCGGATGCGGATGCGGATGCTGACGCGGATGCCGATGCCGACGCCGACGCCGACGCCGATGCGGATGCGGATGCCGACGCCGATGCTGACGCGGATGCCGATGCCGATGCCGACGCGGATGCGGATGCTGACGCCGATGCCGATGCGGATGCGGATGCCGATGCGGATGCGGATGCCGATGCCGATGCCGACGCGGATGCCGATGCGGATGCCGACGCCGACGCCGATGCTGACGCGGATGCCGATGCCGATGCTGACGCGGATGCTGATGCCGACGCCGATGCGGATGCGGATGCCGATGCCGATGCCGACGCCGACGCCGACGCCGATGCTGACGCGGATGCGGATGCGGATGCGGATGCCGATGCCGATGCCGACGCCGACGCCGATGCTGACGCGGATGCCGATGCCGATGCCGATGCCGATGCCGACGCCGATGCGGACGCCGATGCGGACGCCGACGCCGATGCTGACGCGGACGCGGACGCGGATGCTGATGCTGATGCTGATGCTGATGCTGATGCCGACGCGGATGCCGATGCTGATGCTGATGCTGATGCTGATGCTGATGCCGATGCCGATGCCGATGCCGATGCCGACGCGGATGCGGATGCCGACGCCGATGCTGACGCGGATGCCGACGCGGATGCGGATGCGGATGCGGATGCTGATGCTGATGCTGATGCGGACGCCGATGCCGACGCCGATGCGGATGCGGATGCGGATGCCGACGCCGATGCTGACGCGGATGCCGATGCCGATGCCGATGCCGACGCGGATGCTGACGCCGATGCCGATGCCGATGCCGATGCTGACGCGGATGCGGATGCCGATGCCGATGCGGATGCGGATGCCGATGCTGACGCCGACGCCGACGCCGACGCCGATGCCGATGCCGATGCCGACGCCGACGCCGACGCCGATGCCGATGCCGATGCCGATGCTGATGCCGACGCCGATGCCGATGCCGATGCCGATGCTGACGCCGATGCTGATGCTGATGCTGATGCTGATGCTGATGCTGATGCCGACGCCGACGCCGACGCCGATGCTGACGCCGATGCCGATGCCGATGCCGATGCCGATGCCGATGCTGATGCTGATGCTGATGCTGATGCTGATGCTGATGCTGATGCGGACGCCGATGCGGATGCGGATGCTGACGCGGATGCCGATGCCGATGCCGATGCCGATGCCGATGCCGATGCGGATGCCGATGCTGACGCCGACGCCGACGCCGACGCCGACGCGGATGCCGACGCCGACGCCGACGCTGATGCCGATGCCGATGCCGATGCCGATGCCGATGCCGATGCCGATGCCGATGCCGACGCGGACGCCGACGCCGATGCTGATGCCGACGCTGATGCCGATGCCGATGCCGACGCCGATGCGGATGCGGATGCTGATGCCGATGCCGATGCTGATGCTGATGCTGATGCTGATGCTGATGCGGATGCGGATGCGGATGCGGATGCGGATGCGGATGCCGACGCGGATGCTGACGCCGACGCCGACGCCGATGCGGATGCTGACGCCGATGCCGATGCCGACGCTGATGCGGATGCGGATGCGGATGCCGATGCCGATGCCGATGCTGACGCCGATGCTGACGCGGACGCGGATGCGGATGCGGATGCGGATGCTGATGCCGACGCCGACGCCGACGCCGACGCCGATGCCGATGCCGACGCGGATGCCGATGCCGATGCGGATGCTGATGCTGACGCCGATGCCGATGCCGATGCCGATGCCGATGCCGATGCCGATGCTGACGCGGATGCGGATGCTGATGCCGACGCCGATGCGGATGCTGATGCTGATGCTGATGCTGATGCTGATGCTGATGCTGATGCGGATGCGGATGCGGATGCGGATGCGGATGCTGATGCCGACGCCGACGCCGATGCCGATGCCGATGCCGATGCCGATGCCGATGCCGATGCGGATGCTGACGCCGATGCCGACGCGGATGCCGATGCCGATGCCGATGCCGATGCCGATGCCGATGCGGATGCTGACGCCGATGCGGATGCGGATGCGGATGCGGATGCCGATGCGGATGCCGATGCTGACGCCGACGCCGACGCCGACGCCGACGCCGATGCCGATGCCGATGCTGACGCGGATGCGGATGCCGATGCCGATGCCGATGCCGACGCTGATGCCGACGCCGACGCCGATGCTGATGCTGATGCTGATGCTGATGCTGATGCTGATGCTGATGCTGATGCGGATGCCGATGCTGATGCTGATGCTGATGCGGATGCGGATGCGGATGCCGATGCCGATGCCGATGCCGATGCCGACGCGGATGCGGATGCGGATGCGGACGCCGACGCTGATGCCGACGCCGACCTGGAAGCCTTCGACGACCTGGCAACCGCTGAATTGACCGTAACTCCGGTTACGACCAACACTTCTCTCAACAACATGAACGTGTTCACGTTGCTCGATGTGCTGGGTATTCAGTTAGGTGTGCCGACGCTGTCGCAGACGTTCTCCGTGTCGGACGAAAGCACCGGTACCTTGAATCTGTCCTTCGGTGCGGGTGACCTGGTCTCCGTGTTGGGTAGCGGGTTCACGGCCAAGCTTGAGGTCAGTGATGGTGCTGGCGGCTGGACGACGGTGGAACAGGGCAGCGTAGGCGGTGGCTTGCTCGATCTGCTGGGGCTGTTCGGTTCCAGTAACAGCGCGAAAGTCGAAGGCCTGGCGGCAGGCGAGTATCGCTTCACGCTCACCATGGACCCTGCGGTCGTGGCAGTAGGTGCAAACGTTACGGCAACACTGAGTGTCGATAACGTCAGCCTGGTGGACTTCGATGTCACGGGCGGTGAAGTCAGCGGGAACGTCATCATCGATGACGGCTTTGCAGGCGTGCCGGACTCTCCAGGTACCGCAGCGGATGCGACGGTCGACGAAGTCAACGGTGTGGTTATCAATCCAGTGGGCAGTACCGTGGTTCACGGGCTGTACGGTGATCTGACGATCTTTGCCAATGGTGATTACAGCTACACGCCATCGGGCGATGCGGCGAACATCGGCAAGGTAGATGCCTTCGTCTATCAACTGGCGACAGCGGCTGGCGGGACGGCTTCGGCCACCCTGTACGTGCGCATCGACAGCACCGACTCGACGGTTACCTGGAGTCCTGCCGATCCGTCGGCACCGGGTGTCGTGGCGCTGGTTGCCACCGATGACATCGGTACTGCGCAGATTGATCTGGTCAATCCAGTCGATAGCGCCGAGTTGACGGCCCTGATTTACTCGCCTCCGCTGGCCGTCGGTTCCAGGACTGTCGCCGGTGAGGCTTTCACGGTCGAAGCCGATACGACGGTACAACTGCAAGTCAGCCGTAGCTTCGTCGGAGTTGGCGTACTGCCTACGACCACGATTGTCCTGCAGAAGTGGGACGGTTCAACGTGGAAACCGGTGGTGCCGGCACAGAGCACTGTCGATGCGACCCATACCTTCACTGTGAGTGAGGCAGGTGAGTATCGAGTGACGTCAACGACCGGGGCTTTGGTCTCGCTTGGAACGGTGACGGTTGCACAGACGCTGCTCACCACCCACCTGACGGAGTTCGTCACGGGGGCTGCGACCGCCGCAACGGGCAATGTCCTGCTGATCAGCGATCACTCCGTGCCAGACAGTATTCCGTCGACGTTGACGGTACTGAGTGTGTTGATCAACGGGGTCTACGTCATTCCGGGTCAAACCGGAGCGGTGGTGCAAGGGCAATTCGGCACGCTGACGTTGCACGCAGACGGTGACTACAGCTACACGCCGACCCCGGGTCTGGCGCTGGCTGATGTCGGCAAAGTGGACAGCTTCACCTACAAACTCACCACTCCAGGTGGCCAGGAGGACACCGCCACGCTGTACGTACGCCTTGACTCGCCGGATCTTGATCTGGTCTGGGACGATGCCAACCCGGGCAATCCTGCAACCGAAGCCCCAGGCTTCGCCGCAGCTGCGTTCGAGCAGGAACCGTCATCGGCCACGATCACCGAAGGTGCCGACGGTGCTGACCATATCGCGATCCATGACACCGAGTTTGCAGCGGTGGATGGCGGGGACGGCTTCGACACCCTGGTCTGGGACGGTGGCGATGCGACGATTAACTTGAGCTTGCTGGTCGGTAAAGTCAGCGATATCGAGAGCATCGACCTGAACGACTTCAGTGCGGTCGACCTGACCGTGAGCCTGGAAGACCTGCTGGCAGTGACGGCGCCCGAGACGGATAGATTGTTTATCCAGGGCGACGAGCAAGACAGCGTCCACCTGACGGGCAACTGGTCGGTGGGATCCACTCAACTGGAGAACGGGCAGGAGTACGTGGTGTACACCAGCCAGGAAGATGAAACCCATCAACTCTGGGTGCAAAGCGGGGTCAACGTGGTTTAACCACGTTGCTGGCGGGGGAGCGTCGGGCCGCAGGGCCTGGCGTTCTCCTTTGATCCTCCATCAATCAACAGTAACGATCCAGGCGGCGCGTTCTTGCGCCGCCCTGGCGTTACACCACGAATTCGAGTGAGCCGTGCAGGTCGCTGAAATTGAGTCGGCAGCAGGGCAAATAAGCGTCTATCTTTTTCATCACAAGCTGATGTGGAGCATTACTTGAGACCTAAGGATCGGTTCGAGTTCCTGTTTGTGGCGTTGTTGGCAGTCGCCGTACAGCCATTGACGATAGAGCGGGCCGTAGCGCTGACACGCGACTACGAACCCGAAAGTATCAACACCATCAGCCCCAAAGATGTGGGCAAGAATTTACCGGGTGATTCGTTCGGTGCCAGCCAGCCGGCTGCCCCCAGTCATGCAGTCCCCGACAACCTCGAAATGCCGCGCGCCATTCAACTGGCCGTCGCCTGGCATCCCGCGATCGCCGAGTCGATCGGCCAGCTGTACCAGCAACACGACAATGTCACCGTGGCCCGTGCCGGTTATTACCCGCAGATTCGTGGCGGGTTCAATTCCGGGTACGACAGCGGCCTGACCGGCAACGGCCAAAGCCAGGCCTTCACCTTGTCGGCTTCGCAGATGTTGTATGACTTCGGCAAGGTAGACAGTGCAGTGGACAG
Organism: Pseudomonas sp. NPDC087626; assembly: GCF_044743405.1. Lineage (NCBI taxonomy): Bacteria > Pseudomonadati > Pseudomonadota > Gammaproteobacteria > Pseudomonadales > Pseudomonadaceae > Pseudomonas > Pseudomonas sp. NPDC087626. The sequence continues at coordinate 175,638 of NZ_JBIUWJ010000004.1, read as the reverse complement.
TGCCGTGGCCCGGGTGAATGGCAAGCAGGCTTCGGTGTTGCTGGCCATCGACCAGGTGGCACGCGATACCGCGTTTTCGGTGATCGAGCTGCAGCGCTACCAGGCGTTGCTCAACATCTCCCGCGCGCAGGTCAAGGGCCTGACGGCCATTGCCGACCTGGCGCAAAAGCGCAGCGACATGGGCGCCAGCACCCGCTCCGACCTGATCCAGGCGCGCTCGCGGGTCGAGGCTGCCGTTGCCACGCAGTTGCAATACACCGCGCTGTACAACCGCTGGCGCAGCAGCCTGGGCAGTTTGCTCGGCGCGCGCACGCCGGTCAGTGTTGCCGCTGAGGTACCGAGCACGCTGCGCCAGTCCTGCCAAGGCATCAATGCCGACGAGGTGCTGACGCCTTCGTTGTTGATCGCCCAGGCGCAGCAAGTCGATGCCCAGGCGCAGATCGCCCAGGCCCGGGCCGAAGCGATGCCGACGGTGTCGCTGGACCCGTCGGCCACCCAGTACCTGGACAGCAATGATGAAGATGGCAGCGTGGGCGGGCGCGACCGCACGCGCTACGGAATCTTCCTCAACGTCGAGATGCCGCTGTACCAGGGCGGCGCGATCAATGCCCGCAAATCGGCAGCGGCCCAAGCGTTGCGGGCGGCCGAGGCGGCCAACGACGCTGCGCGCCTGGCGGTACGCCAGGGTTTGCTTGAGGCGCGGGATCAGACCTCCAGCCTCGAACAGCGCCTGACCACCCTGGATTTCCGTGAACGCAGCATTTCTGAAACCCGCGATTTGTATCGCCAGCAATACCTTGAGTTGGGCACGCGGCCATTGCTCGATCTGTTGAACGCCGAGCAGGAAATCCACCAGGCTGCCATGGATCGGGCCAACACCGCCGCGGATCTGCACCGTCTGGAAATCGATTGCCTGTACAACAGCAGCGCCTTGCGCACGGCGTTCAATCTGGACAGTGGCACCATCCAAGGTGTGGAGATTCGACCATGAACGACGCCGTGAACCTGGATACCCAGGGCGCCACCGAACCGCAGACCCTGGAGGCGGCCAGCGCGCTCGATTACGAAGATTGGCTGGAAGCGATCCTCGCGGTCGCCCGGCACAATCGCCTGGATTGCTCGGCGCAGAATGTGCGCATTGCCGCCCAGTGGAGCAAGGGCACCGGGGTCGACGAGGTGCTGCGGCAGATGGCACGCCAGGCCGGGCTGAGCCTGAAGGTCGTGGATTTCAGCCCGGCGCTGTTGGTCCAGCGGCGCCTGCCCCTGGTGCTGCAGTTCGACGATGGGCAAATCGGTGTGCTGCAGACCCTCAGCGACGACGATGAACTGGGTATTGTCTACAGCGGTGACCAAGGCCTGCAAAGCCGCATCAGCCGTGCCGAGCTGCTGGTGTCGGCGCGCAAGGCGCTGATTCTGCGACCGGTGCAGGCGGCGCGGGACTCGCGGGTCGACGACTACATCAAGCCCTACGAGAAAAGCTGGTTCAGGAACATCGTCCTGCGCGACATGCGCCCCTACGGCCATGTCATGTTGGCATCGCTGGCGGCGAACATCCTCGGCCTGGCCGGGGTGCTGTTTTCCATGCAGGTGTACGACCGGGTGATTCCCGCCGAGTCGATGCCGACCCTGTACGTGTTGTTCGGCGGAGTGATGCTGGCGCTGTTTTTCGATTTTGTCCTGCGGGTAATGCGTGTGCGCATCACCGACTTGCTCGGCAAGCGTGCCGACATGCGCGTCTCCGACCTGGTCTTCGGCCATGCGATTCGCCTGCGTAACAGCGCCCGGCCAAAATCCACCGGTTCGTTCATTTCCCAGTTACGCGAGCTTGAGCAACTGCGTGAACTGATCACCTCCAGCACTGCCAGCGCCTTGGCCGACCTGCCGTTTTTCCTGATGTTCGTGGTGATCTACTGGTTTATTGCCGGGCCGCTGGTGGCCGTGCCACTGGGCGCGGTGCTGTTCCTGATCATCCCGGGGCTGTTGTCGCAACGCAAACTGGCGAGGCTGGCCAACCAGTCGATGCGCGAGAGTTCGCTGCGCAGCGCCATGCTGGTGGAGACCGTGCAAGGCCTGGACGACATCAAGATGCTGCAGGCCGAACAGCGTTTCCAGCAGCAGTGGAACCACTACAACGCGACCGCCGCCGAGGCCAGCCTGCGTTCGCGCACGCTCACCAGTGGCCTGGTGACCTGGACCCAGAGCGTGCAGGGCGGCGTGTTTGCCGTGGTGGTGGTGTTCGGTGCGCCGATGGTGATGGCGGGCGACATGACCACCGGTAGCCTGGTGGCCGCGTCGATCCTGGCCTCGCGCATGATGGCGCCGATGTCGCAGATCACCCTGGTGCTGACCCGCTGGCAACAGGCCAAAGTGGCCCTGCAGGGCTTGCACCGGATCATGCAGATGCCGGTCGACCAGGCCGAAGGCAGCAAGCGTGTGCACTTGCCGCTGGTGCGCGGCGACTATGAGTTCAAGCAGGCCGAGTTCAAGTACGCCGAAGATGCACCGATGCCGGCCCTCACGGTCAAGCACTTGAAGATTGCCCCGGGTGAGCGCATCGCGGTGCTCGGGCGCAACGGCGCAGGCAAGTCGACGCTGCTGCAGGCCATGGCCGGGATGATCGACCTCAGTTCAGGTTCGCTGACCCTGGATGGCGTCGGCCTGAGCCATATCGACCCGGCCGATGTGCGCCGCGATGTTGGCCTGCTGACCCAGAACTCACGGCTGTTCCACGGCACCCTGCGGGAAAACCTGATGCTGGGAGCGGCACACGCCAGCGACCAGGACCTGCTCGAAGCGCTGGCGCTGACCGGTGCACTGGAGTTCATCAGCAAGTTCGCACTGGGCATGGACCACATGATTCTGGAAGGTGGCCTCGGCCTGTCCGGTGGCCAGCGCCAGGCGCTGCTGCTGTCGCGGTTGATCATTCGCCAGCCGCAGATTGTGCTGCTGGACGAACCCACTGCGGCCCTCGACGACGCCAGTGAACGCAAGCTGATCCAGAGCCTGGGCCAGTGGGGCGCGCAGCGCACGCTGATCATCGCCACGCACCGCATGAGTGTGTTGAGCCTGGTGGATCGGATCATCGTCGTCGACAACGGCGCGGTGATCATCGATGACACCAAGGACAACGCCATTGCCCGTCTTTCCAAACCTCGGAACCCGGCGCAGTGAGCCGGCTGCTCCCAGCCACTGACTGCGCAAAAGGATAGCTCAGATGGAAAACAACAATCGTTCCTCGGGCTCGAACCCGGACCTGGCGCGGGTGCCACGGGCAGGCTCGGCGAATACCCAGGGTGACAACTCAAGCGCCGACGACAGCCTGGATGACGTCACGGTCGTGCGCTCGACGCGCGTCGTCTGGTGTGTGGCGCTGATGCTGCTGGCGTTCGGGGTGTGGGCCTACCTGTTTGAAATCGATGAAGTGTCGACCGGCACTGGCAAGGTGATCCCGACCTCGCGCGAGCAGGTGATCCAGTCGCTGGAGGGCGGCATCGTCGCCGAACTGAATGTGGCCGAGGGGGATATCGTCAAGCAGGGGGAAATCCTCGCCAAGCTCGACCCGACCAAGACCGAATCCAACTTCGGCGAGAGTGCCGCCAAGTACCGCGCCTCCCTGGCCAGCGTTGCGCGGTTGCAGGCGGAAGTGAACGGCACCCCGCTGGCTTTCCCGGCGGAACTCAAGGCCTACCCGGCGCTGATGAGCGCTGAAACCGACCTGTACCAGACCCGGCGCAAAGGGCTGGAAGAGTCGCAGGCGGGGGTGCGGGCCTCCCTGGGGCTGGTGCGCAGCGAGCTGGAAATCACCGAGAACCTGGCCCGGGTCGGCGCCGCGAGTAACGTCGAGGTCTTGCGCCTGAAGCGCCAGAAGTCCGAGCTGGAGCTGAAACTCACCCAGTCGCGCTCCGAATACATGGTACGGGCCGGCGAAGAACTGGCCAAGGCCAACTCCGATGTCCAGACCCTGTCCTCGGTGCTCAAGGGCCGTTCCGACTCGGTCACGCGCCTGACGTTGCGCTCGCCGGTACGGGGGATCGTCAAGGACATCGAGGTCACCACCATCGGCGGGATCATTCCACCCAATGGCCGCTTGATGCAGATCGTGCCGATGGACGATCAGCTGTTGATCGAGGCGCGCATTTCCCCGCGGGACATTGCCTTCATCCATCCCGACCAGGACGCCAAGGTCAAGATCACGGCCTATGACTACTCCATCTACGGCAGCATGGATGGCAAGGTGGTGACTATTTCCCCGGACACCATCCAGGATGAAGTCAAACCCGAGGTCTTCTACTACCGCGTGTTCATTCGCACCAATGACAATGAGCTGCACAACAAGGCCGGCAAGGCGTTTTCCATTGTGCCGGGGATGATCGCGGCGGCGGACATCAAGACCGGCCAGAAGACTGTGCTCGATTACCTGATCAAGCCGATGAACCGGGCGCGCGAAGCCTTGCGCGAGCGCTAGGCATGCGCTCAATGAGCGTCGCCAGGTGGCTGGCGTGTGCGGTGCTGCTGGTCAGTGCGCCGCTGTGGGCCCGGGGCACGGAAGACCTGCCACTGGCGTGGAATGCCCCGGCAGATCCCGCAGTTTGCACCGATCAGGACTCGGCCCTGTGGGTCGAGTACGCCAACGGCCAGGCCTGCATCCGCTACTTCAGTGCCGTGCCGCTTGCGCACGCGCCGGTGGTGATCGTGATGTTTCATGGTGACCGCAATATCGAAATGCACCGCGCGCCCGCAACCATTGCCGGCAATACCCTGCGCGCCAAGGATCGGCAAGCGGCGACCCTGAGTCGGCGGGCCGGGGTGCCGGTGGTGATTGTTGCGCGTCCGGGGACCTACGGCTCCAGCGGCAACCATGGCCAGCGGCGCCAGCCCGCCGAGTTCCAGGCGCTGGACGCGGCACTCGACCAGTTGCGCCAGCGCTACGGCATCGGCCGTTTTGTGTTGCTCGGGCACAGCGGCGGGGCGACGGTGGTGGCGGCCTTGCTGACACTGGGGCGCGAAGATGTGCAGTGCGCGGTCATGACTTCGGGAGCCTTTGCCTTGCTCGAACGGGCGCAGATGATTCGTCGCAGCAAAGGCCTGCCGTCCCGCGAGGGGCGCGACACCAATGGCCTGTTGCATCCGTACGATCCGCTGGAGCATGTCGCCGGTATTGCGCAGGTGCCCGATCGTCAGTTGTTTGTGCTGGGCAATCGCAACGATCAGGTCGCCCCCTTTGTGTTGCAGGAGCAGTTCTACCAGGCACTGCGCGATGCCGGATTGCCGGCACAACTGATCGAAGCACCGGCAACTGCACCGGCGTTTCATCAGTTGCGCAACGATATCGGGCTGAAGACGGCGGCGCAGTGCGCACAACCTTGAAGGCACGACTCGCTGGAGTCAGCGAGTCGTGGTCACGGAGGGTGTCAGAGCGCCGCGACGGCCGGCTCGGCGGCCATCAGTGAGTCGACCACCTGGGACAGCCCAGTGCCGCCAGAACTCTTCACCAGTACCCAATCACCCGGTTGGAACCAGCGCGCGGCGTGCCGTGGCAGTTGCTCCTGCAGGGCCTTGACGTCCTCGAACCACTCGATGGGTAACTGATCGCGCAGTTGCACATACAACCCGTGCATCAGTGGTCCGCAGAGCAGGGTCTGGCGTGGGGCTGCGGCCAGCAGGGACTCGGCCAGTTCCAGGTGATAGCGCTGGGTGTCGGGGCCCAACTCGAGCATATCCCCCAGTACGGCGACGCGCTGGTCGGCCCGGCCGGGCAGTTCGGCGAGCATTTTCAGCGACGCCCCCATCGAGCCCGGATTGGCGTTGTAGGCGTCGTTGATCAGTTGGTAGTCACCGTCGCCGCAGGGGATGGTCAGGGTATTGCCGCGGCCATCCACCGCGGCGAATGTCTCCAGTGCGGCCAGGGCTTGGGCCGTGGGCAAGCCGGCGCACACCAGCGAAGCCAGCACCGACAGGGCGTTGAGCACCATATGGTGGCCGCGGGCGCGCAACTTGAAGTGCACGGGCGTGCCGCGCAGGCTGGCATTGACCTGCAAGTGGGACGGGGTCGTGCAGCAGTCCAGCAGTCGCAGATCAGCCAGTTCGTGCTCGCCGTAGCTGAGCACTGTCAATTGCGCGCGCTGGGCGGCATTGGCGAACACTTGGAAGTACGGCATGTCATGGTTCAGCACCGCATGCCCGCCGGGTGCCATGGACCGGAAGATCGCGCTTTTCTTGCGCGCGAGGTTCTCCAGGGTGCCGTGGTATTCCAGGTGTGCCGGGGCCAGGCTGGTGACGACCGCGACATGGGGGCGCACCAGTTCGGAGTTGATAGGCATCCTGCCGACGGCCATTTCCAGAACCCAGAACCGCGCAGGATCGGTCATGCAAGCCAGGTTCCAGGCAATCCCATGGGGCAGGTTGGCGTTGCCCTCGGTTTGCGCCACGCTGCCCAGTTGCGCCAGGGCATGGGTCAGCATCGCGCAAACCGTGGTCTTGCCGGCGCTGCCGGTGACCCCGAACACCTGGCCGGCGAAGGCTTTGCGGGCGTACCGCCCCAGTTGCAGCATGGCATCTGCCGTGTCCGGGACTTGCAGCACCGGCAGGCCGCTGCCGAGGTAAGGCGTGGGGTCGACGCAGACCATGGCTGAGGGACGCAGCTGCGGCTCGGCCTTGGCCCACAGGCGTGCAAGCCGGGCCTCATTGGCGCCGACCTTGCTCGGGTGGCGGCTCAACATGCGTTGCGGTTTGAAGTAGGCCATGGACGGAGCCAGCCCGCTGGCTGTCCAATCCGCCTCGGGTGCGACCGCCCAGGTGCCACCGGTGGCTTGCAGCACTTTGGCCGCATCCCACTGCCAGCCGGCGCCATCTTGCTGTATGTCTGGCTGGGCGGCGCGGACCTGCGGTGCGCCGTCGAGCAGGTAGCGGTGATAGGCAATCAGCCCCGAGAGGTAGTGTTCGACGTCGTCGATACGCACGCGAAAGGCGTGATGGCGGATAAAGAACGAGCCGACGATGCGCGCCGGATGACCAAAGAACATTGCCATTTCCGGCCAGAAGTAGCCGTTGAGCAAGTGCCCGGCGCGGTGGTGCAAGGCGCGATAGAACGCCTGCAAGTCGACCTCGTTGAGCAGATGGCGCAGTTGCGGCAGTTGCTCGATACGCTGCAGCATTTGCTGCGCGGCCATCATCAACTCCAGCAGGGTGGGGAAGGTGGTGATGCGTTGCTGCACAAACCCCAGGTAATCGACGAAGTTGTTCAGGCCGAAGCGGAAGTATTTTTCCTCGGGCCGATAGCGGGTCAGCTCATTGACGCAATAGCTCAGCCAGTGGTCGTGCTCGCGCCAGTGTTCCTTGGCGATGAAATAGTCGAAGGCTTTCTCGACGACGTGTAACCAGCGTTCGTCGCCACTCAAACCATAGAGGCGCATCAGCCCGAAGGCAGCTTCACCGTCGTAGTAGATAATCCGGAACGGCGCTTTGACGCTCAGGTCGTGGGCATGCAGGACATGGTTGAAGCCACCTGTTTGCGGGTCCTGCATCCAGGCGATGCCATTGGCTAGCGCCGCCAGCAGCGGGAGGTAATCGCGATTGCCGGTCACCTCGCTGTATTTCACCAGGGCCAACAGGCAGACCGCGTTACCGCCCAGTTTGATTTCGTCGCCGACATCCACCAGGTACGCGGCGGCGCTGCCGTCGGGCAGGGTGTAGGGCCTGATCAGCGTAACGGTGAGGTGGTCGAGGGCGCGTTGGATCGAGGCCAGGAGGGCGTCGTCTCGGGTCAGCGCCCAGGCTTCGATCATCGAATAGGTCGTGCTGGCGTGGCGCAGGGCGTTGTAGTTCTGGATGGTGCGGTCAAAACAGGGGAACTGGCCGTAGACAAATTCCCCGCTGTCCTTGACCTGGCGGGCGAGAAAGTCCGAGGCGCTGACGACTTTGTCGCGGATCTCGCCCGCGTCCAGCACCGAGGTCTTGCGGCGCCCGACATCCGGGCCACTGCTGTTGAGGGCGTGGGCGATACCGTCTTCGGCACAAAAAACGCCTTGGGTCTGGAACAAGTAGACCGGGGTCTGCGGGTCGGCTTGGGCCTTTTGGGCGGCCTCCAGCGCTGCTGAATCGGCAAAGCGTTTTTTCACATACACCGAAAAATTGCCCGGGTTAAAGCGGGCCAGCGGCACTGTCGAACCGCCGTAGAGGATTGCATTGGCGTTGATTTCCTGTTCGGTCAGGGCGGTCTTCAGTTGCGGGTCGAAGGCGATGCCGAAGCGAAAGTAATTGCGTTTGTGGCGCTGCAGGCGCTCCTGCAATTGTGCCCACGACAGCGTCGTCAGGTGGGTAGCACGCTCAACCCGCAGCCAGAGCCGCTCGGTCGGATGATCTTGTTGGGACGCAACCGGTAGTGGTGGGAAGTTCAGGAGTGCGTGATTCCACGCAGCCTCGAAGGTGTCGGCGCTGTTGTGGAATACCCGTGCCCGTTGTGTGCCGTTGCTGAGGGAAAAAAACAAGGTGCACGTCGTCGGCGTGTCAGTGCTGCTGATGGGCTCTACTGTCTGTGCTTTAAAAAAGTTGTAACAGGCGAGTAATTGCTGTTTCAAAGACATAAGAAAATCCATTGTCAACGTCAGATGAAGACAGAATTCTGGGGGGGCTAGCATTATTGTGTTCGATAATCGAACCCAACTGAATCCATGCAGTTTTCCCGCGTCCGGCAAGAGCGGCGGTGTAATAAGTGGCGCGAATGTGAACTACGTCACACGGATACCGGTACTTTCGTTCTAGTTGAGCGGAAAAGCGTCGTCGCGGGTTATTTCTTCCGGCGAAAAGCTGATCGGTTGGTCGAACTCGCTCAGGTGGTTCTTGATTAATTTTCTGAGAATCTGCGACACGGTTAGATCGACAGTCTCAGAGAGATCCTCTAATTTCTTTTTAGTCGGAAGATCAATCAGTATAGTTAGGCGCGCGGTTTTCTTATGCATTTGCGATCCTTCTCTTCCGCCGCTATTACTGCTGTAGCGGTCGGCTCTCCAATTCCCGATAAAAGATAAGGCTTTAGCAGGCAGCGCCAAAGCTCACTAGGGACTCTAATTCAACTGATGAACTTTTTCTACTTTGCCGGAAAAAAAATATCTTGGCTTTGCCCGCTCGAATTTTTGGCTCTGGAAAAGGCTTCTTGGGCTGACGTTATAATGCAGCACACATCTTATTATCATTGTATTAGTCGGATAGTAAGGGGGCTGGGGTGATCATCCTTTCGGATGAAATCAGCATAGGCTAATGCTTTAGTAATAACTATAATTTGGTCTAAGTAAGAAACTTTTCATGTGACGGGAGCCTGTACGATTGAGGTCGCTTCGACGCGTTGTTTTATTTTCTGCCCGGTGCTGACCGACGCAGCTGTTTGGGTGTCGGAGGTGGACGGCGCTGTGCGGACTAACAGGCGAGTAATGGGCTTGTAGCGCTGTACTTCGGCCTAACTGATTGGCGCAGTAATCGAGTGATCTCTCTCGTCAGGTAGTGTTGCGTCATGGCATTAACTGCACCGCGCAAGTTTCGCCGTTTTTTAACCGTCGGTTTCTCACGGCGTACTTCGGCAGTTCAGTAGATGGTTACCAACATACTGATACTAAGCATTCATAACCTTCGGCGTAGGGCCGCGTTGGCCAGGTTTTTTGGCCTGCGCGTGTCAGGCACTGTTTTTTGACGGGCGGGTGCACAAGGCGTGTGCAAGAGAAAAATAGATGAATAGTGTGCATCGTGTGCGCGTTATTGCCGTGAGTGGCGGCAAGGGTGGCGTTGGCAAGACCACGGTGGCGGTCAATCTGTCCCTGGCGTTGGCGAGAGCCGGCCGGCGGGTGGTATTGCTGGATGCCGACCTCGGGCTGGCCAGCATCGATGCCTTGCTGGGGCTGACACCCAGGTACCGCCTGGCGGATGTCCTTGCCGGGCGTTGCGAGCTGGCGGATGCGCTGGTACGGGGCCCAGGAGGTATCCGTATCGCTGCGGCAAGTTCCGGTTCGCCGGACCTGGCCCACCTGCAACCGGCACAATTTCATGCGCTGATCCATGCCTTCAGCAGTATTGGCGACGAACTGGATGTCCTGGTCATCGATACGGCGGCCGGTATCGGTGAGACGGTGATGAGTTTTCTGCGTGCCGCCCAGGAAGTGATAGTGGTGGCGTGTGATGAGCCCGCGGCGATTCGTGGCACTTGTAACCTGATTCAATTGCTTCATCAGCAATACGGCATTCACCGCTTTCGCGTGCTGGCCAATAAGTCGGCAAATGCACGGGAAGGGCGCAAGCTGTTTGCCGAGCTGGAAAAGGTCACCGATCGGCTTCTCGACGTGCACTTGCACTACCTGGGCGCGGTGCCCAACGACGAATCAGTGCCCAGGGCTGTACGCAAGCGACAGGTGGTGGTCGAAGCGTATCCACGTTCCCGGTTTGCCAACGCCTTTCGCGACATTGCGCAAAAGATCAACGCCTGGCCTCTGCCGGCTCACCCTGGCGGGCACGTGGAGTTCTTCGTCGAACAACTGGTGCACAATTCCAGGTATGGGGCGCCGAGCCCTGGCGACGAAGTGGATGCCTGAAACAACAAAAGGCCCGGGTTTTCACCCGGGCCTTTCGTTTTATATGGTGCACCAGGCGGGATTCGAACCCACGACCCCTGCCTTCGGAGGGCAGTACTCTATCCAGCTGAGCTACTGGTGCAATGCGGGCGCCATAATACTCATAAGCACAGCGTGCGTCCATGCTGCTGAATAGCCTGATGTTTTCTGCCGGTTAAGAGGGTGTTCGCGACGTTGATCAGAAAACCTTGGGTTAAACGGGCTTTTCGTTCTTTTTTTCGAACAACCTATTGTCCTTTACCCCCTTTGATCCTAGGATTCGTTTGAGATTTCAAACGCTCTTGTCTGGGTGCTGAACCGCACGAGTTTCAATCAGTGCGTTATTTATGTGCTTCAGCCCGGTGAATGATTTCCCTGACGGCAGCCCTCAAGGCGCCTTTCTACAATCATAATTCGCTCCGCGCGCGCGCGGTGCTGTTAAGGAAAGCCGACATGCAGCTTAAAGACACCCTGTTGTTCCGCCAGCAAGCCTTCATTGATGGCGCTTGGGTTGATGCGGACAATGGTCAGACGATCAACGTCAACAACCCGGCAACGGGCGAAATTCTGGGCACCGTGCCGAAAATGGGCGCGGCCGAAACTCGTCGTGCGATTGAAGCTGCAGACAAAGCGCTGCCGGCCTGGCGTGCACTGACCGCCAAGGACCGCGCGAACAAGCTGCGTCGCTGGTTTGAACTGATTATCGAAAACCAGGACGACCTGGCTCGCCTGATGACCCTCGAGCAGGGCAAGCCATTGGCCGAAGCCAAGGGCGAAATCGTCTACGCCGCCTCTTTCATCGAATGGTTCGCCGAAGAAGCCAAGCGCATCTACGGTGACGTGATTCCAGGCCACCAGCCAGACAAGCGCTTGATCGTGATCAAGCAGCCAATCGGCGTGACCGCTGCCATTACCCCGTGGAACTTCCCGGCCGCGATGATCACCCGCAAAGCTGGCCCGGCACTGGCCGCTGGTTGCACCATGGTGCTCAAGCCAGCTTCGCAAACGCCTTTCTCGGCATTCGCCCTGGCCGAACTGGCCCAGCGTGCCGGCATTCCTGCCGGTGTGTTCAGCGTGGTTTCCGGCAGCGCCGGCGACATCGGCAGCGAACTGACCAGCAACCCGATCGTGCGCAAACTGTCCTTCACCGGCTCGACCGAAATCGGTCGCCAGTTGATGGCTGAGTGCGCCAAGGACATCAAGAAAGTGTCCCTGGAGTTGGGCGGCAACGCACCGTTCATCGTGTTCGACGACGCGGACCTGGATAAGGCCGTCGAAGGCGCGATCATTTCCAAGTACCGCAACAATGGCCAGACCTGCGTCTGCGCCAACCGCCTGTACATTCAGGATTCGGTCTACGACGCGTTCGCCGAGAAGCTGAAAGTGGCCGTGGCCAAGCTCAAGATCGGCAACGGTCTGGAAGAAGGCACCACCACGGGTCCGCTGATCGATGGCAAGGCCGTGGCCAAGGTCCAGGAGCACATCGCTGACGCGATCGCCAAAGGCGCCACAGTCCTGGCCGGTGGCAAGGTCATGGAAGGCAACTTCTTCGAGCCGACCATCCTGACCAACGTGCCGAAGAACGCTGCTGTGGCCAAGGAAGAAACCTTCGGTCCATTGGCGCCGCTGTTCCGCTTCAAAGACGAAGCCGAAGTGATCGCGATGTCCAACGACACCGAGTTCGGCCTGGCCTCGTACTTCTATGCTCGCGACCTGGGTCGTGTGTTCCGTGTGGCTGAAGCTCTGGAATACGGTATGGTCGGCGTCAACACCGGGCTGATCTCCAACGAAGTCGCGCCATTTGGCGGCATCAAGGCCTCGGGCCTGGGCCGTGAAGGCTCCAAGTACGGCATCGAAGACTACCTGGAAATCAAATACCTCTGCCTGGGCATCTAAGCTCCAAGAGCTAAGCCCGGCAAGGCATTGCTTGAAACGCAAAGGGCACGAGAGCGCTGTCCCTTTGCGTGCAACACACGCAATTTTCTCTGTGGCCGGGAAAGCTGCGGCAGTCGATCATCGCATGCTGCCCAGTTGCCTCCCCGCCGCATTTTCCTTGAACCACGCCGCCCGATGAGCGGTGAATGAGGACACTATGAGCAAGACCAACGCTTCTTTGATGAAACGCCGCGAATCCGCTGTACCACGCGGCGTTGGCCAGATTCACCCGATCTTCGCCGAGTCCGCGAAGAACGCTACCGTGACCGACGTTGAAGGTCGCGAGTTCATCGACTTCGCCGGCGGTATCGCCGTGCTGAACACCGGTCACGTACACCCGAAAATCATCGCGGCAGTGACCGAGCAACTGAACAAACTGACTCACACCTGCTTCCAGGTACTGGCCTACGAACCGTACGTTGAAGTGTGCGAAAAAGTGAACGCCAAGGTTCCAGGCGATTTCGCCAAGAAAACCCTGCTGGTCACCACCGGTTCCGAAGCGGTGGAAAACGCCGTGAAAATCGCCCGTGCCGCCACCGGCCGTGCTGGCGTGATCGCCTTCACCGGCGCGTACCACGGCCGCACCATGATGACCCTGGGCCTGACCGGTAAGGTCGTGCCTTACTCGGCCGGCATGGGCCTGATGCCAGGCGGCGTGTTCCGCGCCCTGTACCCGAACGAACTGCACGGTGTGAGCATCGACGACTCGATCGCCAGCATCGAACGCATCTTCAAGAACGATGCCGAGCCGCGTGACATCGCTGCCATCATCATCGAGCCAGTGCAGGGCGAAGGCGGTTTCTACGTCGCGCCGAAAGCATTCATGGCTCGTCTGCGCGAGCTGTGCGACAAGCACGGCATCCTGCTGATCGCTGATGAAGTGCAAACCGGCGCTGGCCGTACCGGCACCTTCTTCGCCATGGAACAGATGGGCGTTGCTGCCGACCTGACCACCTTCGCCAAATCCATTGCTGGCGGCTTCCCGCTGGCCGGTGTGTGCGGCAAGGCTGAATACATGGATGCCATCGCGCCAGGCGGCCTGGGCGGCACCTACGCCGGTAGCCCGATCGCTTGCGCCGCGGCCCTGGCCGTGATGGAAGTGTTCGAAGAAGAGCACCTGCTGGACCGCTGCAAGGCAGTCGGCGAGCGTCTGGTGACTGGCCTCAAGGCCATCCAGGCCAAGTACCCGGTGATCGGTGAAGTGCGTGCCCTGGGCGCGATGATCGCGGTCGAGCTGTTCGACGACGGCGACACCCACAAACCTAACGCCGCTGCCGTTGCTGCGGTCGTGGCCAAGGCGCGCGACAAGGGCCTGATCCTGCTGTCCTGCGGCACCTACGGCAACGTACTGCGCGTGCTGGTACCGCTGACTTCGCCGGACGAGCAACTGGACAAAGGCCTGGCGATCATCGAAGAGTGCTTCTCCGAGCTCTGATCACCGAGTGTGACCTGGTCCACAAAAAACCCGCCTCGGCGGGTTTTTTTTATCTTTGCCTACACATCGCTGGCTTTTGGCCTGTATCGAATCAGCAGCATTGTCTAAGGTGCAAGGATTGCCCCGGAGTGTCCTGATGAGCGCTGTTGATTTACCTGCCGTGCCGCGCGTGCTGATTGCCGAAGCCGATCCCTGGTCGCGGGACCTGCTCAAACAGGTGTTGTTGAACGTGCGCTGCGACGCACGGCTGGACCTGTGTGCCGACGGCCAGCAGGCCCTGCAACTGCTGGCCGAGCAACCCTACGACCTGGTAATTGCCGATGGCGAGCTGCCGGGAGTCGATGGCCTGGGTTTGTTGCGCAGTGTGCGCCAGCGCCGCCGTCATCCGCCGTTGCCGTTTATTCTGATGAGTCACCGCAACGACAGTGCCAGCGTGCGCGAGGCGATCCCGCTGGCGCCCACGGCGTACCTGACCAAGCCGCTGAACATGCAGGGCCTGACGCTTCGCCTGCAGGGCCTGTTGCTGAGCGCCGGGCAGACGGTCTCCTGCGATGTGCCGGCGCTGGCCCCAGGTATGACCCTGGCGACCTTCCTGGAGCGTCGGCGCGAGTTGGCAGACGGCGCGCCCTTGCTGACCGATGTGCAACTGGCGGTCAAGCGCAGCCTGAATCCCAATGGCCTCGACTTGAGGTTGCTGGAAGAAGAGGTGCGCACGGACCCGCAGATCACCGCCGTACTGATCGCCGCGGCCAACAGCGCTGCACAGCACCTGGGCGAGGGAGTGCAGACCCTGTCCCAGGCCCTGCATCGTCTTGGCACCGGGCAAAGCATGAACCTGGTGCTGGGCCTTGCTCTCAAGCGCAGTGCGAAGTTGAGCGACCCGTGCCTGGCCGACTACGCCGAGCGCTACTGGGAGCTGTCGCTGCACACTGCTGAGTACGGCCGCACGCTCGCGCGGTTGCTCGATCTGGATCAGGAACGCTGCTATTGCGCCGGCATGCTCCATTGCCTGGGCGACCTGGCGTTGTTGCGCTGCCTGCAGGAGTGGAAGCAGGCCGGTGGCGAGTTGGATGACGAGCAGGAGGTGGGTGAGGCGCTGGTGACGTTTGCAGCAGCCTACGGTTCGGCGCTGCGCACCCGCTGGCGGCTGCCGCTGGAGCTGCGAGAGCTGATTGCCGCGGTCTATCGGCTTGGTGGTGGGGTTTACTCCAGGGAAGCCCTGGTGATGAACATGGCCGCCCAGTTGGCCCGCCTGACGGAGCATGAGGGCGTCGAGGAGCTGGCGAAAAGCCGAACGGCACGCTTGCTCAAGATCGGTTTGCCGGAACTGATGCGCCTGCGCAAGACCTGATCTGACGCAGCCCCTTGTGGGAGCGAGCTTGCTCGCGAAGGCAGCGGTGGCGCTACAAATGTGTCGACTGTACCGGCCTCATCGCGAGCAGGCTCGCTCCCACAGATCCTCAGCACCATGGAGGCCTTGAGCGAATTGGTGCTTGAGGAGGGTTATTGACCTGGCTTTACGCCGGACGCAGGGAGTAGGTCTTGAGCTGGTGGGCGAAGTCGCGCAGGGATTGAATCCCGCTGGCCTCGGCTTCGTGGATCCAGTCCTTGATGGCCGCCAGCATGTCGTGGCCGTTGGAGCTGGTCTTGACCCAGATCTGCTGTAGGGCCAGGCGTTTTTCGTAGATGACCTTCAGTGCCTGGCTGTGCTCGAGCATGGTCTGGATGCGCAGGTGATGCTTTTCATCCAGCAGGCTGGTTTCCCGCGAGAGCAGGCGCTTGGCGCGATGGAATTGGTGGCGTACCGAATGGTCGACCTTTTCCAGCTCTTGCTTGACCAGCGGGCCGATCACCAGCTTGCGGTACTGGGCCATGATCTGGAAACGATTGTTGAGAATCGCCATGGCGGTGTCCATGTCCAGGTTGCCCTTGCCTTCGACGCGGTGGGCAATGGGCGCAACGCGCTGCACCTTGGCCAGGCGCAGGAAGCTGAACAGCTGGATCCAGGCCCAGCCGAGGTCGAACTCCCACTTTTTCACCGACAACTTGGCCGAGTTGGGGTAGGTGTGGTGGTTGTTGTGCAGCTCTTCGCCGCCCACCAGGATGCCCCATGGCACCAGGTTGGTCGCCGCGTCGCGACATTCGAAGTTGCGGTAGCCGATCGCATGGCCCAGGCCGTTGATCACGCCGGCGGCCCAGAACGGGATCCACATCATCTGGATCGCCCAGATGGTGATGCCGATGGTGCCGAACAGCAGCAGGTCGATCACTCCCATGAGTGCCACGCCCAGCAACGGGTAGCGGCTGTACAGGTTGCGTTCGATCCAGTCTTCGGGGCAGTTCTTGCCGTAGATGCGCAGGGTCTCGGGGTTCTCGGCTTCGGCGCGGTACAGCTCGGCACCTTTGCGCAGGACCGTGGACAGGCCCTTGATGACCGGACTGTGGGGATCATCGACGGTTTCGCACTTGGCGTGGTGCTTGCGGTGGATAGCGGTCCACTCGCGGGTGTTCTGCGCCGTGGTCAGCCACAGCCAGAAGCGGAAGAAGTGTTTCAGGCCGGCATTCAGCTCAAGAGAGCGATGGGCCGAGTAACGGTGCAGGTAAACCGTGACACCCACGATGGTGATGTGGGTCATTAACAGGGTGACTGCCACCAGTTGCCAGGCCGACAAGCCGAGTAAACCTTCGTACCACATAGGCTATATGGCCCTCGATAAAGAAAAAAATAGCCCGCGCATTATCACTCAGGACACAGATAAAACCAGTCACCCTTTCAGATAAGAGTGGCGGGATGTTTCTTTATTCTATAATTCCGAACTTTTTGTAGGGACATGGACGGCCGGATGCCTGCCTTTTATCGCGATGCATTGCGTGCAGCGCTGCTTTACCTGGTGATTTCCTGCGTGTGGTTGGGGATTACTGGTTGTTTATTGAACAATTTGTTCGATGATTCCGCTCATCTAGCCCGCTGGCAACTGATCAACGGTTACGTCTGGGTGCTGCTCAGTGCCGGCTTGATTGTCCTGGTGCGTGGGCGCTGGCCGGGTTTTCTCGGTCGGGGAGCCGCGTTGGGCCGGGGCACTGAGGACCGCGCGCAATTGCGCCAGGCGCAGGCGGTGTTCGATTGCACCCATGAAGGCGTGTTGGTGACCGATCGCCAGCGCAAGATTGTCCACGTCAATCGCGCCTTCATGGAAATCACCGGTTACCAGCCCGGCGAGGTGCTGGGGCGTACGCCCAGCCTGTTCAAGTCCGGTCATCACCCGCCGGATTTTTATAAGAAGATGTTTCAGGATCTCGGGCGTGGTGGTCAGTGGAGTGGTGAGATCTGGAACCGGCGCAAAAGCGGCGAGATTTTCCCCCAGTGGCAAACCATCCGGGTGATCCGTGACGACTGCGGTCAGCTCAGCCACTACGTGGCGGTGTTTTCCGATATCAGCGCGATCAAGGATTCCGAGCACGAGCTCAAGCACCTGGCGCATCACGACCCGCTGACCGACCTGCCCAATCGCCTGCTGTTCGGCGATCGTGTCGAGCAGGCGCTGGCGTCGGCGCAAATCCACAAGCGCGGCTGTGCCTTGCTGATGATCGACCTCGATCATTTCAAGATGATCAACGACAGCCTGGGGCACAACGTCGGCGATCGCCTGCTCAAGGCGGTGGCTTCGCGCTTGCGCGAGATGTTCGGCCCCGGCGTGACCCTGGCGCGCCTGGGGGGTGACGAGTTTGCCGTGCTGGTGGAGAGCTGTGGGCAACTGGTCCAGGCCGCGGCGCTGGCGCAACGGATCATCGACGGTCTGAAAGAACCCTTCGTGATCGACGCCGATCAGTTGTTCATCAATGCCAGTGTCGGCATCAGCCTGTTCCCCAGCGACGCGCAGAGCGCCGAGCAGTTGCTGCGCAATGCCGATTCGGCATTGTTCAAGGCCAAGAGCGCCGGGCGTAACGACTATGCCTTGTACACCGAGGAATTGACGGCCCATGCCCAGCATCGGGTCGAGACCGCCTTCGAGCTGCGCCGGGCGCTGGAGCAGCAGGAGCTGCGGGTCTACTACCAGCCCGTGCACGACCTGCAGTGCAGCCGCTTGATCGGCGTCGAGGCACTGGTGCGCTGGCAGCACCCGCAGCGTGGCCTGGTGCCGCCGAGCGAGTTCATCCCGATTGCCGAGCGCACCGGGCTGATCGCGGACATCGACGCCTGGGTGATGCGTCAGGCGTGTCAGCAGATGTGCGCGTGGCAGCAAGCTGGCGTGGCGTTGTCATTCATTGCGGTGAACGTGTCGAGCCGCCTGTTCGCCCGACGCGAGCTGTATCAGCGCGTCGCCCAGGTGCTGCATGACACCGGGTTGGATCCGGCCTGCCTGGAGCTGGAAGTGACGGAAAGCGCGGTGATGGGCGACCCGGAAGTGGCCCTGGAGCAGATGCACCGGCTACGCGAGTTGGGGGTGCGCCTGGCCATCGACGACTTCGGGACCGGCTATTCGTCGCTGTTGCGGCTCAAGCGCCTGCCGGTGCAGAAGCTCAAGATCGACCAGGGTTTTGTCGCCGGACTACCCTGGGATGATGACGATGCCGCTATCGTGCGGGTGATCATCGCCCTGGCGCAAAGCATGGGCATGCAGGTGCACGCCGAAGGCATCGAGCACGTCGAACAGGCGGCGTTTTTACTCGATCACGGCTGTGACCTGGGCCAGGGTTACTGGTATGGGCGACCCATGCCGGCAGATGAACTGGATTGGGCGCGGGCACCACTGATCCGCTAAGGCGGTGGTGCTTCATCCAAGGGCTGCGCTGCAGCCCAGCGTGATCAAGTATCTGCACCCTCTGCCCAAATCACGGCAGGCAAAACCGTGAAGTCCATGCAAGCCCTTGTCTGGGCGAAAAATACTTTTCAGTTATATAAACATTCTTAAATAGTATTTTTAAGAATATCCACGGCTATCTACTATTGCTCTCACGCCACAAGCAGTGCCGCCACTGCGAGGCACTTCTCATTTCAGGAGCAGCACCATGAGCGCATCCCTACGTAGCGTTGACGGCCATGACGAAGCCACCATCTTGCGCGAGATCCAGAGCGCCCTGCGCGATCTGCGCTTTGGTGCGGTAGAGATCACCGTGCACAACGCCCAAGTGGTTCAGATCGAGCGCAAGGAAAAATTCCGCCTGCAGAACCCGAGCAACAAGCCGAGCTGAGGCGTCGCTGGCAACCCGTTTCCAGAAATCCATAAGAACAGCCAACACCAAAAATTTCAGGAGCTCCACCATGTCGTCGATTCGCCGTTACGCTTTGGCCGCTCTGGCCAGTGCCATTTTTGCCGGTTCCGCGGTTGCCAAGGATTACGAGTTGCTGAACGTTTCGTACGACCCGACGCGTGAGCTGTATCAGGACTACAACGCAGAGTTCATCAACTTCTGGAAGAAGGAGCATGCCGGCGACAACGTCAAGATCCAGCAGTCCCATGGTGGCTCCGGCAAGCAGGGGCGGGCGGTGATCGATGGTCTGCGGGCCGACGTGGTGACCCTGGCGCTGGCCGGTGACATCGACGAAATCGCCAAGTTGGGCAAGACCCTGCCTGTTGACTGGCAGAAGCGTCTACCCGAGGCCAGCACTCCCTACACCTCGACCATCGTGTTCCTGGTGCGCAAGGGCAACCCCAAAGGCATCAAGGACTGGGGCGACCTGACCAAGAACGGTGTTGAAGTCATCACCCCGAATCCCAAAACCTCTGGCGGCGCCCGCTGGAACTTCCTGGCAGCCTGGGCCTACGGTCTCAAGGCCAATGGTGGCGACGAAGCCAAGGCCAAGGAATACGTACAGACCCTGTTCAAGCACGTGCCAGTGCTCGATACCGGTGCTCGCGGCTCGACCATCACCTTCGTCAACAACGGTCAGGGTGACGTGTTGCTGGCCTGGGAAAACGAAGCCTTCCTGGCGCTCAAGGAAGATGGCGGCGCAGACAAGTTCGAAATCGTCGTGCCTTCGCTGTCGATCCTCGCCGAACCGCCGGTCGCGGTGGTCGACAAGAACGCCGAGAAAAAAGGCAACGAGCAGATCGCCGAAGCCTACCTCAAGCACCTGTACAGCCCGGCAGGCCAGGAAATAGCGGCGAAGAACTTCTATCGTCCACGTGACAAGGACGTGTCTGCCAAGTACGCCAAGCAGTTCCCGACCCTGGAGCTGGTAACCATCGACAAGGACTTCGGTGGCTGGAAAACCGCCCAGCCGAAGTTCTTCAATGATGGCGGTGTGTTCGACCAGATTTACCAGGCACAGTAATCTTAAATTGCTATCAACGAGCCCCGGATTTACCTTCGGGGCTTTGTTGTGTTCTTGACCAAGGACTTTTATGTCGCGTCGTATCTCCCCCGTCATACCCGGCTTCGGGCTGACGCTGGGCTACACCTTGGTGTACCTCAGCCTGATTGTGCTCATTCCCCTGGCGGCGATGTTCGTCCACGCCGCTCAACTTACCTGGGAGCAGTTCTGGACCATCATCACCGCACCACGGGTGCTGGCGGCGTTGCAGCTGAGCTTTGGCACGGCGCTGTGTGCCGCGATCATCAACGGCATCATCGGCACGCTGCTGGCCTGGGTGCTGGTGCGTTACACCTTCCCGGGACGCAAAATCATCGATGCGATGATCGACCTGCCCTTCGCCTTGCCCACTGCGGTGGCCGGTATCGCGCTCACGGCGCTGTACGCACCCAATGGCTTGGTGGGTCAGTTTGCAGCGGACATGGGATTCAAGATTGCCTATACCCCCCTGGGCATCACCCTTGCCCTGACGTTCGTGACCCTTCCATTCGTGGTACGTACAGTACAGCCGGTATTGGCCGATATCCCGCGTGAGATCGAAGAAGCGGCGGCATGCCTGGGGGCCAAGCCCTTGCAAGTGTTCCGCTACATCCTGCTGCCGGCCTTGTTGCCCGCCTGGTTGACCGGTTTCGCCCTGGCATTTGCCCGGGGTGTCGGGGAATACGGCTCGGTGATTTTCATTGCCGGTAACATGCCGATGAAAACCGAAATCCTGCCGCTGCTGATCATGGTCAAGCTCGACCAGTACGATTACACCGGCGCCACCTCCATTGGCGTGTTGATGCTGGTGGTTTCCTTTGTCCTGTTGCTGCTGATCAACCTGTTGCAGCGGCGCATCGAAACCCCATAAGGAGGCGCGAACCATGTCCCAATCGTCTATTAGCGCCGCTTCCTCGGCCAACGCTGCCCGTCGTGGCAGTGCCAGCTCGCGACGGGTCCTGATCGTCCTCGGCTGGCTGATCTTCGCCCTGTTCCTGTTGCTGCCCCTGTTCATCGTGGTGTCCCAGGGCCTGAAACTTGGCCTGGGCGCGTTCTTCGCTGCGATCTTCGAGCCCGACGCCTTGTCCGCCCTGAAACTCACGGTGATCGCAGTACTGATCTCGGTGCCGTTGAACCTGGTGTTCGGCGTCAGTGCCGCCTGGTGCGTGAGCAAGTATTCGTTCCGTGGCAAGAGCATGCTGGTGACCCTGATCGACTTGCCGTTCTCGGTGTCGCCAGTGATCGCCGGCCTGGTCTATGTGCTGATGTTTGGCGCCCAGGGCCTGTTCGGGCCGTGGCTGCAGGACCATGACATCCAGATTGTCTTTGCCTTGCCGGGCATCGTGCTGGCGACAATCTTCGTCACCGTGCCCTTTGTCGCGCGTGAGCTGATCCCGCTGATGCAGGAGCAGGGCACGCAGGAAGAGGAAGCCGCGCGCTTGCTGGGCGCCAACGGCTGGCAGATGTTCTGGCATGTCACCGTGCCGAACATCAAGTGGGGCCTGATCTACGGCGTGGTGCTGTGTACCGCGCGGGCGATGGGCGAGTTCGGTGCGGTGTCGGTGGTTTCCGGGCACATTCGCGGGGTGACCAACACCTTGCCGTTGCACGTCGAGATCCTCTACAACGAGTACAACCACGTCGCCGCGTTTGCCGTTGCGAGCCTGTTGCTGATCCTGGCGCTCTTCATCCTGCTGCTCAAGCAGTGGAGCGAAAACCGTATTAACCGCCTGCGCGCCAGCGCCGCGGAGGAATAATTCATGTCGATCGAAGTGCGTAACGTCAGCAAGAATTTCAACGCGTTCAAGGCGCTGGACAACATCAGCCTGGACATTCAGAGCGGCGAGCTGGTGGCTTTGCTCGGCCCGTCCGGCTGTGGCAAGACCACCCTGCTGCGGATCATCGCCGGGCTGGAAACCCCGGACCAGGGCAACATCGTGTTCCACGGCGAAGACGTCTCCGGCCATGATGTGCGCGATCGCAACGTCGGTTTTGTGTTCCAGCACTACGCGCTGTTTCGCCACATGACGGTGTTCGACAACGTCGCGTTCGGCCTGCGGATGAAACCGAAGAACCAGCGCCCGAGCGAAAGCCAGATCGCCGCCAAGGTCCATGAACTGTTGAACATGGTGCAACTGGATTGGCTGTCGGATCGCTATCCGGAGCAGTTGTCCGGTGGTCAACGCCAACGGATCGCCCTGGCTCGCGCTTTGGCGGTGGAACCCAAGGTGCTGTTGCTCGACGAGCCGTTCGGGGCCCTGGATGCCAAGGTCCGCAAGGAGCTGCGACGCTGGCTGGCCCGCTTGCACGAAGACATCAACCTGACCTCGGTATTCGTTACCCACGACCAGGAAGAGGCGATGGAAGTCGCCGATCGAATCGTGGTGATGAACAAGGGCGTGATCGAGCAGATCGGCTCACCGGGTGAGGTCTATGAGAATCCGGCCAGCGATTTTGTCTATCACTTCCTCGGCGACTCGAACCGCCTGCACCTGGGCGAAGACAACCACGTGCTGTTCCGTCCCCACGAAGTGTCGCTGTCGCGCCATGAACTGGAAGACCATCACGCCGCCGAAGTCCGCGACATTCGCCCCCTGGGCGCCACCACCCGGGTGACCTTGAAGGTGGAAGGCCAGAGTGAGTTGATCGAGGCCGAAGTGGTCAAGGACCACGACAGCCTGACCGGCCTGGCCAAGGGCGAGACCCTGTTCTTCAAACCCAAGGTCTGGCAAAAAGTCTCCAACCTGTAGCACCTGTAGCTGCTGCACAACGTTCATTTCAAGCCGCTTTGCAGCACCAGCACACACCCCAGACCGATCATGATCGTGCCGCTGAAACGCGGCACGAATCGCTGGCAGCCGGCCGTGGACAAGGGGCCGAGCAACAGCGATGCGCCCAGCACCGCGCCCACGTCGGCGAGGGAAAACACCAGGTTGACGAAGCTGCCCAGCAGCAGGAACTGCAGCCAGACCGGTGCCGAGGCAGTGACGTCGACAAATTGCGGCAGGAAGGTCAGGAAAAACAGCGCGGTTTTCGGGTTGAGCACTTCCACCACCACACTGTCTCGCAGCACCCCGGGCTCTTTCGGGGTGTCGGTCGTGGCGGCCTGTCGACTCTTGACGATCATCGATCCCCCCAGCCAGATCAGATAGCCGGCGCCCGCCAGGCGGATCACGTCGAATGCCATCGGCGCCGCATGCAGCAGCGCCGACAAACCAAAGGTGGCCGCAGCAATGTGCGCATAGCAACCCAGGTGAATACCCAGCGCCGCCTTGAGTCCGGCGCGCCGGCCGTGGGCGAGGGTCTGGCTGGTCATGTACAGAATGGCCGGCCCTGGCATGCAGGCGAAGGCCAGGGTGGCGGTGGCGAAGGGAATCCAGAGATGCAGGGACATGGTGGTGCTCTTCCAGTGAGTGATGCCTTCGGGCAGGTTCTGGAAGACGCTGGAGGGAAAGGCCGGGCAGGTCGTGCGAGCAGCGAAGTACCAGAGCCGCAAGGTTAGGGCGGGGGGAAAGGCGGTGAAATACGGCAGTTGTCGTATTTTATCCCGCGGGGCAACGCAGCATGCTTCAGCCCACAGCCAGCCCGAGGCGGACGGCGTACACCGCCAGTTCGGCGGTGTTGTGCAGGTCGAGTTTGCGCATCAGGTTTTCCCGGTGTTTGCGCACGGTCAACGGGCTGATGTGCAGGGCGTCGGCAATGTCGTGCGCGGACTGCCCCGAAGCGACCAGACCGAGGATCTGCTGCTCGCGGCGGGTCAGCCCACCGCCACTGGTTATCAGGTGGGCGTCGGGGGTGCTGCTGCCATGGCCCTCCACCGCGAAGCGCACGGCCACGGCCAGGTAGCGCTGGTTCAGGCGAATGGCATCGATGGCGTCGAACAGCTCATGGCTTTCGTCGGCCTTGGTGACGTAGCCCTGCACGCCCGCTTCGAGCACGCCGCGAATGGTGCTCAACTCGACGTTGGCGGTCAGCACGAGGATTTTCAACCGTGGGTAATCGGCGCGCAGTTGGCGAATGAATTGCAGGCGGTTGACCCCCGGCATACCCAGGTCCAGGAGCAGCAGGTCGACCTGGTGTTGGGCCAGGACGCTGAGGATCGCATCGCTGTGGGCGGCCTCGCCGACCACCTGCAGATCATCGCGGGTGGACAGGAGAAATCTCAGGCCGTCGCGCACGATGCTATGGTCATCGGCAATCAGGACGTTCAGGCGCTTCACTTCCATTTTCAGTCGCTCTTTTTATTGGGATTGGCCATGCCCGAGATTATCCAGCGCAAGTATTTCGTCGATCTGCTGTTTCGACAATCCTACGCGGTGCTGTTTGCCAACTTCGTCATACCCTTGCCGGTGGCGTATGTGTTCAGGCATGCCGTGCCCTTGAGCTGGATCATTGGCTGGATCCTGGCGATGTACGGCCTGACGGCTATCCGGCTGCTGCTCTCGCGAACTTACTTTAGCCAATCCCCGCGGATCGACCACCACCAGGCGCAACAGTGGGCCTGGCGGGCATCGGCGCTGTCGTGGATGTCGAGCCTGCTCTGGGGCGTGCTCGGCTGGGTCGGCTTTGCCGCCGGCGATCCACAGTTACTGGCGTTCACCTGCGTGGTGCTGACCGGCCTGGTGTGTGGAGCGGTGCCCTCACTGTCGGCATTCCCGCCGGCCTACGCCGGTTCGCTGGTGGCCATGCTGCTGCCCGTCACCCTGCAGTGCCTGCTGCATTCGGGGGAAACCTACACCATCTACCTGTTCTTTCTCGCCTGCCTGGCCGGGGTCAATCTGTATTACAGCCGGGTCACCTACCGCACGCTGTGCGAGACCATCCGCTTGCGCCTGGAAAACGTCGAACTGGTTGGCCGCCTGGAGCAGGAGCGTGATCGCGCGCAGGCTGCCGATCAAGCCAAATCGCGTTTCCTGGCGGCTGCCAGTCATGACTTGCGCCAACCTATCCATGCCCTGGGCCTGTTTGTCGCGGGCCTGGCGGCGCTGGCTGAGCGCGGCGCTGTGCGGGCCGACAAGGCGCGTGAGGTAGCGGCTCGCCTGGGCGCGGTGATCGGTAATCTCGGTAGCCTGCTCAACGGCTTGCTGGACATCTCGCGGCTGGACGCTGGCGTGGTGGTGGTGAAGCGCGAAGCAGTATCGCTGGAACGCTTGTTCATCGACCTGGGCGACGAATTCGAGGCCATTGCCCGCACCCGCCAGTTGCACTGGCGAATCCACCCCAACCACCATTGGGTCGACACCGACCCGGTGTTGCTCAAGCGCATCCTCGATAACCTGCTGTCCAACGCTTTTCGCTACACCGATGGCGGCGGCGTCCTGCTGGGCTGTCGGCGGCGGGGCGGGCAGCTGGAGATCCAGGTCTTCGATACCGGGCCGGGCATTGCAGCGGAGTATCGCGGGCAGATTTTCGAAGAGTTCGTCCAGTTGCATAACCCCGAGCGCGACCGCAGCCAAGGGCTCGGCCTGGGTCTGGCGATCGTGCGTCATACCGCGCGCCTGCTGGGGCATGCAACACGCCTGGTCTCGGTGCCAGGGCGTGGTTCGATGTTCTCGATTCGGGTCCCGCTTGCGGCGCCGGCGAGCAGGCCAGCCATCGCGCCGCAGCTGCAACGCTCGGACAATGCCCTGGGCATTCTGATCATCGACGATGAACCCAGCGTGCTGGAGGCCCTGCGCGATTTGCTGGAAGTCTGGGGTCACAGGGTCTACGCGGGCGCCTCGGTGGCGCAGGCCTGTGAGCAGCATGGCGCAGCGAGCGAGACGGGGCGGGCGACGGTGGACCTGATCCTCAGTGACTACCGCCTGAGCGGCATGAGCGGCCTGGAGGCGATCCGCCGCGCCCGGCAGTACCTCGATCAAGCCGTGCCGGCGATCATCATTACCGGTGACACTTCACAGGCGTGCCAGCAAGAGACCGCAGCGAGCAATTTCCGGGTCTTGCAAAAACCCCTCGACGCGGCGGTCTTGCGTGACAGCCTCAAGGCCTGCCTGGATGCTCGAATGGCCCGCTGAACTACGCCGCCTCAGGCGCGGCCGTGGGTCATGGTGCGCACCGGACCTGCCCGTTGCTCGATCTGCTCCTTGAGGTCATGGCGCAGGCCCAGCAGGAATGCCAGTTCGGCCACCACGAACAGCGGCCCGACGATCAACCCGCTGACATCATCGACAAACGCCGGTTTGCGTCCTTCGTAGTAATGCCCGACAAACTGGATCACCCAACCCAGCACAAACAGCCCGATGCCGCTGCCCAGCCACACCCCGGTGCTTTGCGCCGCGACGACCTGGCCCAGCCACACGGACAGGCCGAGCAGCACCGTCATGAGCACGCCCAGGCGCACTTCCAGGCGCAGGTAGAACCACGCCGAGGCCAGGGCCACGAGCACTGCCGGCGACAGCCAGAGCTCGGCCACCGACCAGGACGGCCGTGACAGCAGCACCGCGACGGCCACCACAATCAACGGAATCCCGATAAAGTGGCTGGCGATATTGCGCGGGTCACGGTGGTAAGCGGCGTATTGACTGAGGTGGTCAACCAGGCTTTTCATTGTTATTCCTCCTGTAGGGATGTTGATCATGCCCTGAGGCCCGTCGTTGCTCTGTCAGCCAGACGACAATCACTGTGGAGTCTTCATGCAAATACCGGCCTGGCGTGCATGCCTGATGCAGGGGCAGTGGTTCAGCCACCTGCCATCCTGTCTTCAGGATAGCTTGCTGTCCCTGGCGCGCGTGCGGCACTTGTCCGCGGGGCAGCGCCTGTTCGGTCGCGGCGATGCACCCTGTGGCCTGTACGCCGTACTGGAGGGCGCGGTGCGGGTGGGGGCGGTGAGCGAGCAGGGCAAGGAGGCCTTGTTGAGCCTGATCGAAGCGCCGCACTGGTTCGGTGAAATCTGCCTGTTCGACGGCCAGCCACGCACCCATGATGCCTACGCGGTGGGGCCCTGCACCTTGTTGCAGCTGCCACAGGCCGCATTGCTGGCCTATCTCGATCAGCAACCGCAGCACTGGCGGCAACTGGCGCTGCTGATGAGCCACAAACTGCGCCTGACCTTCATCAACCTTGAACAATTGACCCTGCTGGCGGCCCCTGCCCGGGTGGCACACCGGCTGCTGATGATCGCCGATGGCTATGGCGAGATCGAGCCGGCGCGGCGAGTCCTGCAACTGCCTCAGGAGCAACTGGCGTTGCTACTGTCACTGTCGCGCCAGACTACCAACCAGATCCTGCGGGACCTGGAAAGCCAGGGCATTCTCAGCCTGGGTTACGGCGCAATCGAGATCCTCGATGCCCCGCGGTTGCGCGCGCTGGTGCAGCCGTGACGTGCTCGGTTGATCCGAAATAAGCGTTAGTGATGGGCTTTGGCCGCCAAGGCGCCTAGCCTGTAGCGACGAATATTCGAGGTGTGCCATGCGATTGCTGTTAGTGGAAGACGAGCCGGAAATCGCCAAGGCGCTGGCCCAGGGCCTGAGCGAAGCCAGCTACACGGTGGATGTGGCCGACAACGGCATGGCCGGTCGGCGTTTCATCGAGACCGTTGAATATGACCTGATCATTCTCGACGTGATGCTGCCGGGCCTGAACGGCTGGCAACTGTTGCAACAGATCCGCCAGCTCGGTGCGACACCGATACTGTTCCTGACCACCAAGGACGGGATCGAGGACCGTTTGCGTGGCCTGGAACTGCATGAAGATGACTACCTGCTCAAGCCGTTCACCCACAGCGCGTTGGTGGCGCGGGTACGCAAGTTGTTGCGCCGCGATCGCGGGCGCTGACAGTCTTCAGCGCAACCCATCGCGAAACTGCCCCGGTGTCATCCCGGTCCAGCGCTTGAATGCGCGGCTGAAGCTGCTGGTGTCGGCGAATCCCAACAGATAACTGATTTCGCTCAACGAGCACTGCGGGTCGCGCAGGTGCAGCAGGGCCAGGTTCTCGCGGCTTTCGTTGAGCAGGGTGTCGAAGCGACAGCCCTCGTCCGCCAGGTGCCGTTGCAGGCTGCGCAGGCTCAGGTGCAGGGCCTGGGCGATGCGTTCGGCGCTGGGTTCGCCTTCGGGCAGTTGCTCCTCGATGGCGTCGCGAACCTTGCGCTCCCAGGTCAGTGGCTTGAGTTGCGCCAGGGTGCGCTTGAGCACGGTCTCGTTGTGCTCGGCCAGTTCCGGGTTGGCGTCGTCCAGGTGACTGTCGAAATCCTCCAGGGAAAACTCCAGGCGATCCTCTTCGGCGGCGAAGTACACCGGTGCGCGGAATACCTTGTGCCAGGGATGGGGGTCGGCCGGCTCCGCACGCCGCAAGTACACCGCCAGTGGCGCGTATTCGCGGCCCAGGCGGTTGCGGCAGGTGCGCACATAGATCGCGGCGAAGGCATCGAGGGCTTCGGGAGCCGGCGCCGGGCTGTCGGCGGGGACTTTGAGGGTGAAGCAGTAGCGGTCCTCAGCCCGGCTCAAGTGCAGTTCGAGGGCATCACTGACGACCTGGTGATAACGCACGATGCGCTCGAACACTTCGCGCAGGCTGCCACTGGCCACCAGCGCATAGCCCAGTGCGTGAAAAGTGGTCGGGCTGACGAACCGCGAGACCCGTAGGCCGATCGCCGGGTCGCCACTGGCCTGGACGGCCAGTTCCCACAGGCGCGTGGTGGCCGAGAGTGGATACCGCGCGTTGGGGTCGTCCATCAATTGTGGGTCGAGCCCGGCTTGCCGGCACAGCACATCGCTGTCGAAGCCCAGGGCATCGAGTTGTTTGCGCAGGGCGCGGGTCCAGCTGGCGAGTGAGGTGGGTTCAATCATGATGATTGGCGCTTCCGGTCAACAGGTTGGCGTTCACAGCTAGCGCCCAACGCGACCGCACAGGGCAGGATGCGAACATCAATAACCAGAGGATGGAAGCATGCACGGTACTTCTGCAAGTCCCGAACGCCTGAATGCACAACAACGATCGGCGCATATTCGTGAAGTGGTGCTCGCCAAGGGCGTCGAGCTGCGCCAGCGCTACCCGCTCCTGCTGCATCAGGATGCGCTTGGCGCCGGCATCCTGGCCTTTGCCCTGGCCGGGATGGTCGGTTCGGCGGCGCTGTACATCAGCGGGCACATGGCCTGGTGGGTGTGCCTGCTGCTCAACGCTTTTTTTGCCTCGCTGACCCATGAGCTGGAGCACGACCTGATCCACAGCATGTACTTTCGCAAGCAGCGGCTGCCGCACAACCTGATGATGGGACTGGTCTGGCTGGCACGCCCGAGCACCATCAACCCGTGGATCCGCCGTCACCTGCACCTCAATCACCACAAGGTATCCGGCACCGAGAGCGACATGGAAGAGCGCGCCATCACCAACGGTGAGCCATGGGGCATCGCTCGGTTGCTGATGGTCGGCGATAACCTGATGTCGGCCTTTATCCGCATGCTGCGAGCCAAGACCTGGGCGCACAAGCTGAGCATTGTCCAGCGCAGCCTCAAGGTCTATGCGCCGCTGGCACTGCTGCATTGGGGCGCCTGGTACGTGTTCCTCGGCTTTCACGGGATCAACGGCATCGCCTGGCTGATGGGCACTGCGGTGGAGTGGTCAGCGAGCACATTGGCGGTGATGCAGGTGATCGATATCGCCGTGGTGGTGATCATTGGTCCCAACGTGCTGCGCACCTTCTGCCTGCACTTCGTCAGTTCGAACATGCACTATTACGGCGATATCGAGGCCGGTAACGTGATCCAGCAGACCCAGGTGCTCAACCCGTGGTGGATGTGGCCGATGCAAGCGTTCTGCTGCAACTTCGGCAGCAGCCACGGCATTCACCATTTTGTGGTCAAGGAGCCGTTCTACATCCGCCAGATGACTGTGCCGGTGGCACATAAGGTGATGCGTGAGATGGGGGTGCGGTTCAATGATTTCGGGACCTTCGGCCGCGCCAACCGGTTTACCCGCAAGGAGCAGGTGGCGGGGGAAGAAGTGCGTACCGTGCGGGCTTGATGGGTTGTCTGTAATGGCTCCATCGCGGGCAAGCCCGCTCCCACAAATGGAGGGGGTGTATGCAAAAAAGCTAGCCCCAACAACCATTGTGGGAGCGGGCTCGCCCGCGATGGCGGTGTGTCAGGCCACTTCAGTCCGGCTGGAACGGTGAAGCGCTGAGGATCACCCCGGTCTCCTCCACATACCTCTGCCAATGCCCGATCAGCGCGCTGAGCTTGTCGGGCTGGCTCGCTGCCAGGTCGTGGATTTCCCCCGGGTCGCTGTCCAGGTCATACAGCTGCCAGGTTGCCGGCCCGACGGGCCCGGGGATGTACACCGCCTTCCATTGTCCCTGGCGAATCGCCCGCCGACCGAACAGTTCCCAGCCAGTCACCGTGTGCTCGTCGTGGACCTGGGTGGTCTCGCCAGACAGGAACCCCAGCCACGATTTACCGCGCAACTCGGCCACCTGCTTGCCGCGCCAGACTTTACCCGGATGGCGTACGCCGGCCAGGTCGAGAATGGTCGGGGTGATATCCATCACCGTGGAAAATCCATGGCTGATCCGCCCCTTGAGCGCAAGCGCCGGGTAGTGCACCAGCGCCGGCACGCGGATCCCGCCTTCGGTGGTGAAGGCCTTGAACAGGCGTGATGGCGCGGTGGCAGTCTGCGCCCAGTTCGGCCCATACCAGACGTAGGAGTTGGCGCGGCCAATGTTGTCCAGGCTGTTGTCGTAATGCTGGTTGAGGTAGGTCAGCAGCTCCGGGCCGAACTTGGGAAACGCTTCGAGCAACGCGCCTTCGGCTCCGTTGTCGGACATGAACAGGATAAAGGTGTTGTCCAGCTGGCCCTGGTTGCGCAGGTAGTCGACCACCCGGCCGATGTTCCAGTCCATGCGTTCGACCATCGCCGCGTAGACCTCCATGGCCCGCGCGGATACCTGCCGCTGTTCGTCGCTCAGGGCTTCCCATTGGGCGCTGAGCGCGAGCACTGGATGCGGTTCGACATCGGCGTCGATCAGGCCCAGGGCCTTGAGCTTTTCCAGGCGTTCCTGGCGCAGCACTTCGGGGCCGGCGTCATAGCGGCCACGGTATTTCTCCACCACCTCGGCCGGTGCCTGCAACGGCCAGTGTGGCGCGGAAAACGGCAGGTAGGCGAAGAACGGCCGGCTCTGGTCACGCTCCTTGAGGTACTGCAGCAACTTGTCGCCGAAGGCATCGGAAGAATAGAAATCCTTGGGCAACTGGTCGATGAATCGATCGTCTTCGATGTACAGCGCTGGCGTCGATTTCAACAGGCCGGGGGTCTGCTCATCGTAGGTCGGTTCAAAACCGTAGTGGTTGGCCGCCCCTGGCAGCAACGAGAACGAACGCTCGAAACCACGGGCATGGGGCGCCAGTTCGGCGGTCAGGCCCAGGTGCCATTTGCCGCTCATCAGCGTCTGGTAGCCAGCCTCGCGCAGCAGTTCGGGCAAGGCCACCACACGGTCGTTGAGGTAGCCTTCGTAGCCCGGCTTGCCGATCAACTCGGGCGTCAGCGCTTCGGCCATGGTGCCGATACCGGCGATGTGGTGGTCGGTGCCGGTGAGCAGCATCGAGCGGGTCGGCGAGCAGGTTGGTGCGGTATGAAAATCGGTCAGGCGCAAGCCGTTGTTCGCCAGGGCGTCGAGGTTCGGCGTGGCGATTTCACCGCCGAAGGCGCCGAGGTCGGAGAACCCCAGGTCGTCGGCCAGGATTACCAGGAAATTGGGACGTTGCGGCATCAGGGACTCCTCGTTAGCAAGCAATGAACGTCAGCGGCAGGTTGCGGATCTGCTCGGGGGCGGGCGGTTGGTAGTGGTCGTCGCTGGTCAATTCGTGCAGCAACTCTTCGCGCAGTTGATGGAAGTCGAAACTGCTGCGCTGGCGCGGGTGGGGCAGGCTGATGTTGACCACCTGCTTGATGCGCCCGGGGCGCGGCTCCATGACCACCACCCGGTCGGCGAGGAAGATCGCTTCCTCGGCATCGTGGGTGACCAGCACCGTGGTGATCCTGGCCCGGCGGCGGATCGCCAGAAGCTCATCCTGCATCTGCTGGCGGGTCAGTGCGTCAAGGGCGCCGAAGGGTTCGTCGAGCAGCAGGATCCGTGGGCTGGCCACCAGCCCGCGAGCGATCGCCACCCGTTGCGCCATGCCGCCCGAGAGCTGGTGCGGGTAGGCGCGGGTGAAGTCGCTGAGCCCGACCAAGGTTATGAAATCAGCGATCCGCCGTTGCCGTTGCGCCGCGCTCAACGGTTCGTTGACCAAGCCCAGGCCGATGTTTTCCTCGACCGTCAGCCAGGGAAACAGGCGGTGTTCCTGGAACACGATGCCGCGCTCGCCGCCGATCCCGGTCACGGCCTTGCCGTCGACGCTGATGTGCCCGCGAAATTGCGTGTCCAGTCCCACCAGCAAGCGCAGCAGGGTGGACTTGCCGCAGCCGCTGGAGCCGACAATCGCGACAAACTCGCCCTCGGCGATGTCCAGGTTGAATTCGTGGATCGCTTCCAGTTCGACGCCATCGACGTCGAAGGTCTTGCCCACGTGGTTGAAGCTGACAATCGGAGCGGTCATGCGTGCCTCCAGCGCGTAGCGCGGGTTTCAAGGAGTTGGCCAAGCAGGTTGAGCAGGGCACCGGTCAGGCCGACCAGGAGCATGCCGGCCATGATCAGGTCCATGCGCAGCAGTTGCTGGGCGCCGATCATTTGGCTGCCGATGCCGCCGTTGGACGGCATGAAGTACTCAGCGCCGATGGTCCCGAGCCAGGCATAGATCAGGCTCAGGCGCAGCCCGGCGAAGATCCCCGGGGCGGCCCCCGGCAGGATCAGTCGCCGCAAACGCTGGCGCAGGTTCAGGCGCAACACCCGCGCCGCTTCATCGAGGTGCGGCGAGAGATTGGCAACGCTGCGCTGGGTGGCGATGAACAATGGAAAGAACGCGGCGAGGGCAACGAACACATACTTGGCCGCTTCCCCCAGGCCGAACCAGGCGGTGAGCAGCGGCACCCAGGCGAAAATGGCGATCTGCCGGATGGCGGCCAGGCTCGGCCCGAGCAAGCGCTCACTGAACGATGACAAGCCGAGCAACAGGCCCAGTGCAAAGCCCAGGCCCCCGCCCAGCAGCAATCCGCCGAGGGTCCGACTCAGGCTCAGGGCCATGCCCCCCAGCAGCGTGCCATCGCCCAGGCCGCCCACGGCGGTGAGCAGCACGGTCCAGGGGCTGACCAGGATATTGGCATCGACCCACGCCTGATCCGTCGCCACCTGCCACACCACCAGCAAGGCCAGCGGCAGCAGCCAGGGTTGCAGGCGTTGCCAGCCCTGGTAGCGCGGGCCCCGGGTAATCTGTGCGGTGGGTGGATGTGGCCAGTGCACCAGCTTGCGGTCCAGCAGGCCGATGCCGCGATCCATGGCCACGCCAATCACGCCGATCACCACGATGCACACGAACACGATGTCGAGCATGAACAGTTGGCGCGCCCAGACCATCAGGTAACCGATGCCTTCGCTCGAAGCCAGCAACTCGACCGCCAGCAAGGAGGTCCAGCCGGCCGCCAGCGCCAGGCGTACCCCAGCCATGAAGGCCGGCAGGGCCGCCGGCAGGACCAGGCGGCGGATCAACAGGTGACGGGGCAGGCGCAACACGGCGGCGGCCTCACGCAATTTCGGCTGCGCGTCACGCACCCCGACCAAGGTGTGCAGGGTTACGGGGACTACGATGGCCTTGATCAGGACCACCAGTTTCAACACTTCACCGATGCCGAAAAACACCATGAACAGCGGGATCCAGGCCAGGGTCGGCACCTGCGCCAAGGCAGCGAAAGTGGGGAACACCAGGCGCTCCAGGCGCCGGCTGAAACCCAGTGCGGCGCCCAGAACGGCACCCGCGCTGATCCCCGCCAGCAGGCCCCAGAACAGGCGCTGCAGGCTGATCGCCAGATGACTCCACAACTCACCACCCGCCAGTTCCACCGCGCTGCTCCAGACCAGCGTCGGCGGTGGCAGGATCTGCTCGCTCATCCACTGATTACGGCTAGCCAGCCACCACAGGGCAAACAGGCCCAGAGGCAGCAGCCAGGGCAGGACGCGCTGGCTGAGGTTCGGCCACAGCCGGCGCGGGTTCAACGGCGGGGCGGCCAGTGGCAGGGTCAGCAGGGAAACACGGGCCATGGGTGATCTCCGTTGTCGGGATGGGCAAAGTCTTTTTATGTGAATTTGATCTATTAAAAATAAAATCAATGCTATTGGGAGATAAGAAAAGCCATTTAAGGCCTGTCCCTGCCACGCATCCAATGCATTCGAAGAATATTTTTGATGCTGTTGCTGCATACCGCGCTGAGAGCAGCGTTTTGGCTGGTGTATGCGTTTTGGTTATTAAAATGTGAATTTTTAGTATTTAAATCTTTAGTCCGACTGTGCCTACTTTCGGCTCCTAAACGCCCGTCGTAATCAGGAGCCGCACCCTATGAACACTCCCTTCAAACGCGTCATCAATCTGTTTGCCGCGGGCGTGCTCGCTGGCCTGGCGTTGAATGTCAGCGCCGCCGAACTCACGCAAATCCGTATCGCCGTGCCCGACCTCAGTGCCGGCACCCAGCACAGTGGAGGCGGGCTGACCGATGTGTTGCGCACCCAGCAGATTTTCGAGAAAGCCTTTGCCGAACAGGGCGTCGAGATCCAGTGGAACTACTTCAAGGGCGCGGGCCCGGTGATCAATGAAGCCTTCGCCAACGGGCAAGTCGACCTGGCGTACCTGGGTGACCTGGCAGCGATTATCGGCAAGTCCAACGGCCTCGATACCCGCTTGCTCAGCGCCACGGCGCGGGGGATCAAGCACTACCTGGGCGTGGTCCCGGGCTCGGGGGTCAAGACCCTGCAAGACCTCAAGGGCAAGCGCGTGGCGATCTTCCGTGGTACCGCCAGCCAGCTGTCGTTCGATGCCGCACTGGCCAGCCAGGGCCTGAGCGAGAAGGACTTCAAGGTCATCAACCTGGACTTCAACGCGGCCGTGGCGGCGCTCGCGGCCAAGCAGATCGACGCCTCGTGGGGCGGCTCCGGGCTGACCGCGCTGCAGGCCCGGGGCCTGGCCGAACTGCCGCTCAACACCAAGGACCTGGGTGGGGCGGGCAGTATCCAGGCGGTACTGGTGGGCAGCGGCAAGTTTGTCGACGAGCATCCCGAAGCCGTGGCCAAGCTACTCAAGGCCCAGGAACACGCCGTGCAATGGCTGACCCAGGACAGCAACAAGGACGCCTACATCGAACTGGTCTCGGGCCTGGCCAGCTACCCGCCGCTGATTCTGCAGCAGGACCTCAAGGACCAGAAACTCAGTGAGGTCTTCCCCTCGACCCTGGACCCGGTGTTCCTCGGCAAATTGCAGGACGCCGTCGACCTGGCCGCGCAGCAGAAACTGATTCGCAAGCCGTTCAAGATCAGTGAGTGGGTGGCGCCACCGTTGGCTGCGGCCAAATTGTAAGGCCGCGATTAAACAGCCACGGCCATGTCCTGTTTATCTACCGCCACCAGGGTTTCGATCAGTGCCCGCGCCGCCGGTGACAAGCGAAAGCCGGTGCGGCTGACGATGCCGCAGCGGGCGTTCATGCTCTCGATGTTCTGCGGCAGGTTGCGCCAGTGCAACAGCGCCAGCGAGCCCTGGGCGATGTCTTCGACAAAAGCTTCTTCGGTGCCGACGCCAATTGCGTTGGACTGCAGCACGATCTTCACCAGCGCCGGAAAATGTTCGGTCTCGATGGTCGGGGAAAAATCGGTGCGGCCGCTGAGGTTGGCCAACAGTTTGCGAATGCCCGGCGGGATCAGCGTGGTTGCCAGCGGGTAGTCGAACATGTCGTTGGTCGACAGGCTTTCCTTGGCCAGCAACGGATGCCCCGGACGGCAGAAAAACACCCCGCGCTTGGGGGTCAGGGCGCGGGTCTGGAAGTTCGGGTCGGCCTCGAAATGGCGGATGTCGGCGATGAAAAACTCGATCTCTTCACGGCTCAGCGCACGGCTGAGTTTTTCCCAGTTATCCACTTGAAAACAGGTGCGCACCTTCGGGTGCGCGTTGACGAATTGCGCCACGGCATCCGGCACCAGTTTCACCGCCGGCGCCGGGCCACAGCCAAAGTGCACTTCACCGGCATCGAGCTTGGTCATCTGCGTCACTTGCGCGCTGAGCAACGCCGCGCCCTGGACCAGGGTCAAGGCGTGTTGCAACACCACCTGGCCCTCGGGGGTGGGGCGCAGGTCCTTATTGCCGCGGTCCACCAGCACGCAACCGAACTCCTGCTCCAGGCCCTGGATACTGCGGCTGAAGGCCGGCTGGGTGATGCCCATGGCGTCGGCGGCGCGGACAAAACTGCGGTGCTCGTTGAGGGCGATGAAGTAACGCAACTGGCGAAGATCCATATGCTTTTCCGGCATCCTAAAAATAGCTCGAAGGCATTTGCGACGAGGGTTGCCTGAGGTTTTAAATGCAAGTTCTTATTCCGTCAACGAAGCATGTGTATATCTATTAGACCTAAATTGAATATAGATAGAGCGTTGTTTCGCCGTCGGCAAACCGTCAGCAGTCCGATCGAGGGTGTCCCCATGAGCAATGCCGCTTTCGCTGTAAAACCTGCAGTCCACGCGCTTGAAATCCATCCGGTGGCTGGCCGTATCGGTGCCGAGATTCGAGGTGTGCAGCTCTCCGGTGAGCTGGATGCCGCCACTGTCGAGGCGATCCAGCAGGCGCTGCTGCAGTACAAAGTGATCTTCTTCCGCGAACAGACCCACCTCGACGATCAGCGTCAGGAAGCCTTTGCCCATCTGCTCGGCGAGCCGGTGGCGCACCCCACCGTGCCGGTACGCGACGGCACCCGCTACCTGCTCGAGTTGGACGGCGCCCAGGGCCAGCGGGCCAACTCCTGGCACACCGACGTGACCTTCGTCGACGCCTACCCGAAGGCTTCGATCCTGCGTTCAGTGCTCGCCCCTACTTCCGGTGGCGACACGGTCTGGGCCAATACTGCCAGCGCCTATGACGAGCTGGCGCCGGAACTGCGGGCGCTGGCCGATCAGTTGTGGGCGGTGCACAGCAACGAATATGACTACGCGGGCGCCAAGCCGGATGTCTCGGCGGAAAAGCTGGAGCGCTATCGCAAGATCTTTACCTCAACGGTGTTCGAGACCGAGCACCCGGTGGTGCGCGTCCACCCGATCAGTGGCGAGAAGAGCTTGTTGCTGGGGCACTTTGTCAAACGCATCAAGGGTTATTCCCAGGCCGACTCGGCGCACCTGTTCAACCTGCTGCAAAGCCACGTCACGCGCCTGGAAAACACCGTGCGCTGGCGCTGGCAGGCAGGTGATGTGGCGATCTGGGACAACCGCTCGACTCAGCATTACGCAGTGGATGACTACGGCACCCAAGAGCGCATCGTGCGCCGCGTGACGCTCAGGGGCGAGGTGCCGGTGGGGGTAGCGGGGCAGCGTAGCCAGACCATCCGGGGTGCTGAGATTAGCGTTGTTTGACAGGGCTTCGTCGCGAGCAGGCTCGCTGCCACAGGAATTGGTGCAAGGCCTGTGGTAGCGGGCGCTCGCTTGCGGGCTGTTCGCGATGTTTTTTCACCACACGCCAATCTGCACCATTTTCTCAGTCTGTGGCTCACCGTAGCGAAACCGCTGGCCGCGCAGATCAATTTCCGGATGGCTGATGGTGGTCCGGCGCTTCAGCCCTCGCAGCCATTCGAACAGATACCCCGCATGCTCTTCGCGCACGGACGCATACACCGGGTCGGCACCGAGATCGCGCAGCTCCTGCGGATCATTGTGCAGATCAAACAGCTGCGGCCGGAAACCATCGTACGCCAGGTATTTCCAGCGCTCGCTGCGCACCATGGTCATGCGGCAACGGTCGATCGGTTGCGCCAGGCGTTCGCGGGCCGGGGCCTGGAACGCATAGTCGTATTCGCTGATGGCGTAGCGGCGCCAGTCAGTTGGTGCGCCATGTAGCAGCGGGATCAGCGAGCGGCCTTCGAGGCGATGCTCAGCTGTCGGCAAGCCCAAGGCCTGAAGGAACGTCGGCAAGGCATCGATGGTTTCCACCAGGCGCTCATCCACCGAACCACGGCTGACGTGCGCAGGGGCTCGCGGGTCGCGCACGATCAATGGCACACCCACCGCCTGCTCCAGCAGGAACTCTTTTTCTCCCAGGTAATGGTCGCCGAGAAAGTCGCCGTGATCGCTGGTGAACACGATCAAGGTGTCATCCCAGCGGCCGTTGCTCTGGAGGAAGTCGAACAGCCGCCCGAGCTGATCGTCCACCTGCTTGATCAGGCCCATGTAGGTCGGGATCACATTCAAGCGCACCTCGTCCCGGGAGAAGTTCAGGCTCTCTTCGTGTTGGCGAAAGGCGGCATACACTGGGTGGTCGCTCTCCTCACCCGCGGCCGCGCGCACGGCGGGCAGCACCTGGTCTGCGCGGTACAGCGCGTGGTACGGCGCGGGTGCGATGTACGGCCAGTGCGGCTTGATGTACGACAGGTGCAGGCACCAGGGTTGTTCCTGTTGTTCGCGGATAAAGTCGATGGCGCGGTCGGTGGTGTGCACGGTTTCCGAGTGCTGCTCGGGAATCCGCGCGGGCAGGTGAGCGTTGCGCATCTTCCAACCGCTGCGCAGTTCACCCTGCTCATCCGCACCGGCATTGGCCCATTCGTGCCACGGGTTGTTGCCGCCGAAGCCGAGGTCACGCAGGTAGTGGGTGTAGGGCGCCGATTCGCGTTTGTCGTCGAACAGCGGGTCGTCGGGGAAAATCCCGTCGTGGCGAAAGTAGGGTTCGAAGCCGACCTCGTTCAACACCTCGGCCTCGGCACTGGCCGGGTCGATGGCCAGCCGTTGCTGAGCGTCCAGGTTGGGCGTGGCGTGGGTCTTGCCGACCAGCGCGGTGCGAATGCCGTGAGGCCGCAGGTAGTCGCCGATGGTCAGCTCTTCAAGGGGCAGGGGCACGGCGTTCCACGCCACCTGATGGCTGCTGACGTAGCGTCCGGTGTAGGCCGACATCCGCGACGGCCCACATATGGTGCCCTGGGTATAGGCGCGACTGAAACGCACGCCGGCCGCGGCCAGGCGATCGATATTCGGCGTGTGCAGATGGGGGTGGCCGTAGCAGGACAGGTAATCGCGGCGCAGTTGGTCGCACATGATGTACAGCACATTGCGCACGGGGGGTTGGGCATTGGACATGGGCGTCACCGATCGAAAGACAGGTGAGGGATTTCGCCTTGGGCAGCGGGTTGGGGCAAGTGCATTCGGGGAATGGTTTTGATGCAGTGACTGCAACAGCAAGGCTTGCCCGCGATGACATTCGCTTAGACCGCGACGTACTCCAGCGAACACACGTCCTCATCCCGCTCATCAATCGCCTTGATCTGTTCGATCATCGCCTCGGCCAGCGGCGATAGCCGATACCCCGCGCGGCTGACGATCCCATAGCGGGTGTACAGCTCCTCCAGGTCGTCGGCCAGGCCTTCGACTTTCAGGCACACCAGGTCGCCTTTGGCGTGATGCAGCGCATCGCTGTAGGCGCCGACAATCCCGATGGCATCCGAGCGCAGCACCACGCCCAGCAGGCTATAGCTGTTTTCGCATTCCACGTTGGGTGTGAAGTCCGGGCGGCCGCTGAGGTCGACGATGACCTTGCGCAGGTTCGGCGGGCGAATGGTCACCGCCATCGGGTAGCTCATCAACTGCGCCGCGCTGACCGAGGCAAGACCCGCCAACGGATGCCCGGCACGGCAGCAGAAATGCCATTTGCGCGGGCGCAGGCGTTGGGTCAGGTAGTCCGGGTTGGCTTCGAACTGGCGGGTGTCGGCGACGAAAAATTCGAACTCGTCGCTGAGCAGGCGTTTGCACAGGCTTTGCCAGTCGTCCACCTGGAACTGTACCCGCGCCTTGGGATAGCGCCCGATGAAGCTGCCGATGGCCCGGGGAATCAGGCCGGCCGCCGGGGCGGGGCCGCAACCGAAGCGCAGCTCTCCGGCTTCCAGGCCATTGAACTGACTGATCTCGTTGGCCATTTGCTGCGCACCGCTGACCAGTCGCCGCGCATGTTCGAGCAGCACCTGGCCCTGTTTGGTCGGCGCCAGGTCCTTGCGCCCGCGGTCCACTAATTGGCAGCCGACGCTGTGCTCCAGCGCCTGGATGCTGCGGCTGAACGCCGACTGCGACAGGTTCACCGCCTGGGCACCCGCGACGAAGCTGCGCTGATCGGCGAGGGCGATGAAGTGCCTGAGTTGGCGCAGATCGATATGCATTTTTCACATAAAAAATATCGGGGAAATGCATTGGATATGCATTAGGTCGACTCCTTATAAAGGCAATCTCTTATGCAGTAAATCTTTGTAAAAACATAAATAAATAACTTAAAAGAATATACAGGGTGTGTATTTCTTGACCAGGAGCCGTCCCATGCGTGCATCGAAACTCGCCTCACCCCTAGCGCCCCGACGGCTCAAACGCCTGCCGCTGGCCCTGTTACTGGCTGGCAGTGCGAGCTGGACCCAAGCCTATGCCGCCGACACCACCGGCGCTGAACCCGGCACGCCGGCAGCTACCGCCACGGGCAAGACCAAGGCCAGCGGCGGACAGTTGGAGACCGTGACCGTCACCGCGCGACGCCGTGAAGAAAGTGCGCAGGCCGTGCCGACCCCGATGAGTGTGATCGGTGGCCAGGCCCTGGAGAGCCAGCGGGTGTATCGCATCCAGGACCTGCAGCAACTGGTGCCCAGCGTCAACGTGGCCTACATGCATGCCCGCCAGTCCAGCGTGTCGATCCGTGGCCTGGGCAACAACCCGGCCAGCGACGGCCTGGAAGGCAGCGTCGGCCTGTACATCGATAACGTCTATCTGGGACGCCCGGGGATGGCGGTGTTCGACCTGATGGACATCGAGCAACTGGAGGTTCTGCGCGGGCCCCAGGGCACCTTGTTCGGCAAGAACACCACGGCCGGGGTGATCAATATCAGTACCCGGGCACCGAGCTTCACCCCGGAGCGCAGCATCGAAACCTCGGTCGGCGAAGACGGCTATTTCCAGACCAAGGGCACGATATCCGGGCCGCTCAACGACGAGCTGGCGGGGCGTTTTTCGGCCTATCGGACCCGCAGCGACGGCGACATCAAGAACGAGTACGACGGCCATGACTTGAACGGCGGTTCACGCGAGGGTTTTCGTGGGCAGCTGCTGTACAAGCCCAACGAGAGCTTCAACCTGCGCTGGATCGGCGACTACAACGAAGAAGACTCGAGTGCCGGCACCCGCGTGCTCTACAGCACCGGGCCGACCATCAATGGGGTCAATGTCTACCAGGCGCGCGCTGCGGCGGCGGGGGCGACGTTGGTCGACGGCAGCCATCGCAAGGTCAATCTGAACAACGACCAGCACGTCACAGTGTTTCAGGGTGGTACCTCCCTGGAGGCCAACTGGACCTTGCCGAACGACTTCACCCTGACCTCGATCAGTTCCTATCGCTGGTGGAATTTCACCCCGCGCAACGACGATGGCTTGAATGTCTCGGCCACCTACAACGCCGGCGTGTCGGTGGAAGACAAGCAGTACTCCCAGGAATTTCGCCTGGCGTCGCCCACCGGCGGCTTCTTTGACTACGTGCTCGGGGCCTACTACTTCGGTTCGAACCTGGATAACCGCTCCTTCGCCTACTACGGGCCCCAGGCGGATATCTGGAACGGTACGCCACGCGGGGCCCTGGCCAACGTGACGAGCCTTGGCGATGGCCATATCGAAACCAACAGCTTCGCGCTGTTCGCCCAAGGTACCTGGCACCTTACCGAGCGCCTGGACTTTACCGCTGGCCTGCGCGGTACCTACGAGGAGAAGAGCGCCTGGGTCAGTCGTGATGCGCCCCTTGGCGGCGCTGGCGTGACCGGCGCTGCGGCCAACGTGCGCAACGGTCGAACCGGGGCCTACGACTCCGGGGACCTGAACCAGTACAGCACCAGCCCGTCAGGCTTGCTCAACCTCAGCTATCGCTTTACCGATGACTTGCTGGGTTACGCCACGCTGTCCCACGGCGAGAAATCCGGTGGGGTCAACTTGACGGTAGGTTCGGCACCAGTGGCCGGCGCCGACTCCTTGCTGGTGGGGACCGAGCGCGCCAACAACGCCGAACTGGGCTTCAAGAGCACGCTCTGGGACCGCCGCCTGCAGCTTAACGCCAACCTGTTCTGGACCCAGGTCAACGGCTACCAGACCAACGCCTATGACGACGTCAATCGCGTGCAGTACCTGACCAACGCCGGTTCCGTGCGCTCGCGCGGCGTGGAAGTGGAGAGCACCCTGGTGCCGTTGCGCGGCCTGACTCTGAACCTCAACGGCTCGTACAACGACGTCAGTTACCTCTCCTACAAGGATGCCCCATGCCCGCCGGAAGTCAGCCTGGCACCGGGCGCGCCGGCGGCGTGTGACCTCAGCGGCCACCAGGTGGTCGGGGCTTCGAAGTGGATCGGCAACGCCAACGGTGAATACAAGTGGAACCTGGACAACGGCCTCGAGGAGTACGTCACCGCCAGCTATGCCTTCCGTTCCAAGGCGGTCGGTACGGTCGAGGATTCCGACTACGGGCAGATCCCCAGCTATGCCGTGGTCAACCTCTCCACCGGCTTTCGCGGCGACTTCCATGAGGGGCAGTGGGATGTCTCGCTGTGGCTGAAAAACGCCTTCGACAAGACCTACTACACCACCCTCTGGACCGGCGGCAACGGCGCCTACGAAGGCTTGCTCGGCACGCCGCGAACCCTGGGTGTCACCGGCCGCTACGACTTCTAACCCCCTTGAACAGGAGTTGCACCATGTTGCATACCAAGACCGCGCTGGCGGTGCTGCTGTCCAGCGCCGTGATGGCCTCGGCGGCACTCGCCGCACCGAGTGTCTACCCCACCGGCGTCACCCGTTACGACCCGGCCAAGGCGTACAACCAGTACGTGATTTTCAGCGGCGCGGACAAACAGACCCACCTGATCGATATGAATGGCAACGCCGTGAAAACCTGGCCACAGGCCGGTTTTCCTTCGGCGATCATCGACCCGCAACTGGTGGGCGGCGAGCGCGGACGAGTGTTGCTGCAACTCAGTGACAAAGACCCTGGCAAGCTCGGATCGGCAGGTAACGGCCTGGGCAACCAGAGCGTCGGCGAGCTGGACTGGAACGGCAAGGTGGTCTGGCAGTGGGGCGACCAGGCCCCCGGTGGCGCGGCGCAACAGCACCACGATCAACGACGG
Source organism: Pseudomonas sp. NPDC087626 (assembly GCF_044743405.1). Classification (NCBI taxonomy): domain Bacteria; kingdom Pseudomonadati; phylum Pseudomonadota; class Gammaproteobacteria; order Pseudomonadales; family Pseudomonadaceae; genus Pseudomonas; species Pseudomonas sp. NPDC087626. Next base: position 132,157 of record NZ_JBIUWJ010000004.1, on the reverse strand, counting down.
CTGAAAAATGGCAACACCCTGGTGCTGGCGAACAAGGTGCATGCAGTGCCGGGTTTCAAGGTGCCGGAGGTGATCGACGATGCGATCTATGAAGTCAGCCCTCAAGGTGAAGTGAAATGGCAGTGGCTGGCGTCTGAGCACCTCACCGAGTTTGGCTTCACACCCGCGCAATTGAAGTTGGTGCATGCCAGCAAGGACCCGGACTACCTGCACATCAACAACCTCAGTGTCGTGGGGCCAAACAAGTGGTTCGACGCCGGTGACAAACGTTTTGCACCGGACAATCTGCTGATCGACTCACGCAACGCCAACTTCATCGCGATCATCGACAAAAACAGCGGCAAGGTGGTCTGGCACCTGGGGCCGAACCTGCCGCCGATCAACCCGAAAACCGCCGGGCAGGTGCCGCGAGCCGTGGATCAATTCGTCGGCCAGCATGACGCCCATATCATTGGCCCCGGATTGCCGGGGGCGGGCAACCTGCTGGTGTTCGACAACCAGGGTACGGCGGGGTATCCCTCGGTGCCCCTGGGGCTGATCTCGGGCTCACGGGTGCTGGAAATCGATCCGCTCAGCCAACAGATCGTCTGGCAGTACAGCGCCGCCAATTCCAGGCAGCCGGGGTGGGCGTTCTACAGTTCGTTCATCAGCAGCGCGCGGCGCTTGCCCAACGGCAATACCTTGATCGACGAGGGCATGCACGGGCGCTTTTTCCAGGTCACCCAAGGCGGTGAGAACGTCTGGGAGTACGTCAGCCCTTACCTGGGCAAGGCGCCAGGCAGCGACGCGCTGAGCAACTGGGTGTACCGCGCATTGCCGGTGAGTTACGACTGGGTGCCGGTGGGCACGCCGCGTTCGGAAACGGCGGTGATTGTCCCGGCCCCGGCGGTCCAGCAGGCCAGCGCCAGTCGCTGAGCAGGGGCTGATGGAGCTGAGGATCGGCCGCAGGTTCAAGCCCAGCGCCACCAGCAAGGCCCAGCCGGCGAAGTGCTTGAGGCGTGATTCGGTTAGCGGGCCGGCGGGTGGGGTGTCATGCATGGCTCAAGTCCTGGCTGTTCACGAAGCGCCGGCATCGCGCAGCATTCTGGCGATGGTGCTCTGGCCGCGCTGTTCGGCATGCTGCAGCGGGCTGACGCCGTCGTGGTCGGGCAGGTTCAGGTCGGCGCCGGCGCTGATCAGTTGTGCGACGATCTGCTGGTGCGCCGGTCCGCCGTCGGCGAGCACGATCGCTTCCAGCAGGCAGGTCCAGCCCAGGCGGTTGACGTGGTTGAGGTCGACCCCGGCGGCGATCAACATTCGTACGGTGTCGACATGCCCACGCTCGCAGGCGGGGATCAGCGCTGTGCCGCCGTAGCGGTTGGTGCTTTTCAGGTCAGCGCCGTGGCTCAGGGTCAGGGCGAGGATTTGGTTGTGCCCGCTGGCGCCGGCCAGCAGATAAGGGCTGTCCTGGATCAGGTTCTGTTGATTGACGTCGGCCCCGGCCTCGATCAGCGCACGGGCGATCTCGACCCGGTTGTCGGCGGTGGCCAACAGCAGCGCACTGCTGCCATCGGCCCCCCGGACATTGACCTCGGCACCTTGCTTGAGCAGGGCGTGCACCTGTTGCAATTGTCCGGTGCGTACGGCGTTGAGCAGCGCGTCATCGCTGGCCATCAGCATTCCCCCCAACAGTAATCCGGCGGCCAGCAGGCCGTGTTTGAGCATCGAGCGCAGGGTCATGGGCAACCTCCAAGAGAGCGACTTAAGTATCGCTTCTTGGCGTCGGTTGTCACGGGACAGGCCCACCCAAGCGCTTTGCCCCTGACGTACGGCCCCTCGCTCAGGCTGCCGATGGGGCGGGTGAATCAAGATCAAGAGCCAAAGCACGGCAACCTGGAAGTCGGTCTGTTTTTTCCTCTGGTTCATCGGGAGCCGACTGAGCGCTGCCCTGTTCGCACACAAAATTGGTCGTATCTCGTCAGTTTTGCATGCCTTTGGCGAATATTTTCAATGCCTGCAAGGCATGGGGTTTTTGCGCCTCCTCTGTAGCCCTTGAGCCGTGCGGCTTTGCGCCTGGACGCGGTTTTTTATATTCCATACGGTTCTATGTGAAGCCTTAAAAATTACTTTAAGGGATAAGCCTCTGCCGCCAATCATTCACCTCCAGGCATTAGCGCGGGGGGAATCAGGCGCTGCTGTCGGGTTATTCGCAAAAGACCGTAGGGAGTCATTCAATGGGCAATGTCCAGACCGCCGCCAGTGCACATGAGGTGTTGTGGCGCCAGGCGCCAAGTGGTGAGTTGGTCGATCTCGGCCGGGCTTATCGCACGCCTCTGGGCCAGTTGCGGCTGCAAAAGACGCCCAAGAGCAGCTTGCGCCGTCGTGAGGCGATTGTGCTGGCGGTGCTGGCAGTGCTGGTGCATGGCGCAGTGATTTATTGGGTCAATCAACAACCCACGCCGGCGTTGCCGATCGTGCCGCCGGAAATTCCGCCGATGACCATCGAGTTCTCGCGTCCGGCGCCACCAGTGGTCGAACCGCCACCGCCACAACCGGCACCGCCGCCGGTTGTGGAGCCACCGCCACCGGTGGTGGATGAATTGGCGGTCAAGCCACCGCCAAAACCCAAGCCGATCCCCAAACCGGTGGTCAAGCAGGTGCCCAAGCCCGCGCCAAAAGCCGTGCAACAGCCGCCTGCGCCGCCGCAACCGGCAGCCCCGGTGGCGGCGCCAGCACCGCCTGCACCCCCGGCTCCTGCACCGGTGACTCCGGCCTCGGCCAACGCCGCGTACCTGAAGAACCCGGCACCGGAATATCCGTCGCTGGCCCAGCGTCGGGGTTGGGAGGGCACGGTGTTGTTGCGGGTGCACGTACTGGCCAGCGGTAAACCGGGGGAGATCCAGATCCAGAAAAGCAGTGGCCGCCAGCAGCTCGACGATGCGGCATTAAGTGCCGTGAAACGTTGGAGCTTTGTGCCGGCCAAGCAGGGTGATGTCGCCCAGGACGGCTGGGTCAGCGTGCCCATCGATTTCAAGATTCATTGAACCGCAACTTATTCGCGCTAAGTGTTTACACAGAGGGAACACATCATGACGTTACTGGCATCTCCACTCGAATCCATCGAAAGCGCGGTGATCTGGCTGCTGGTGGTCTTTTCCGTCGCCACCTGGGGCCTGGCGTTGCTCAAGGGTGTGCAGTTCGCGCGCCTGAAAGCCCAGGATCGCAAATTCCATAAACAGTTCTGGGCCGCCTCCAGTCTCGATTCGGCGGCTGAACTGAGCGAGACCCATCCCGGTGCTGCTGCCCGTGTGGCCCAGGCCGGTTACGCGGCGATCCAGGTCGGTGAAGCGCCGGCGGCGGACCTGAGCCAGGCGATCAATCACCAGGACCGCCTGGAGCGCGCCTTGCGCCAGCAAATCGTACGTGAACGGCGCTCGCTGGAAACCGGCCTGGCCGTGGTCGCGAGTATCGGCAGCACCTCGCCGTTCATCGGTCTGTTCGGCACTGTGTGGGGCATCATGGAGGCCTTGAAGGGCATCAGCGCCGCCGGCTCGGCAAGCTTGGAAACCGTGGCCGGACCGATTGGTGCCGCGTTGGTGGCGACGGGTGTGGGGATCGCGGTCGCCGTGCCAGCGGTGCTGGTCTACAACTATTTCCTGCGTCGCCTGAAGCTCACCGCCGCCGATCTGGATGACTTTGCCCACGACTTCTACAGCCTGGCGCAGAAGAGCTCGTTCCGCGTGCTGCTGCACCCGACGGCGCAAAAGAACACCGCCCAGAACGCTGTGCATAAAGTGAAGGAGGCGTCCTGATATGGCCTTCTCTACCCAAGACAGCGATGAGGTACTGAGTGAGATCAACGTCACGCCGCTGGTGGATGTGATGCTGGTGTTGCTGGTGGTGTTCATCGTCACTGCACCGCTGCTGACCAACGCGATTCCGATCAACCTGCCCAAGACCGAAGCGGTCGCCCCGGTGGAACAGAAAGATCCACTGGTGGTGAGCATCGACGGCGCCGGCAAGCTGTTCATCAACAAGGATGAAATCCAACCGGACTTGCTGGAGTTCAACCTGCAGGCGGCCAAGGCCAAGGACCCGGAGGTGCGCGTGCAGTTGCAGGCCGATGACGGTGTGAACTACGGCGAAGTGGCGCGCGCCATGGCGTCCATCGAACGGGCGGGTATTACCAAGCTTTCGGTGATTACTGCGCGCTAATCCATCACAGTTTTCCAGGGCCGTCTCCTTGGCAGGGTGCGGCCCTTTTTTTATTTATCGCAATCCCCCCGCTCGTCAGTGCTGGCTTGCCAGCGCACCTCACCCTCTCAAACTTTCATATTCTATTAGGGTATTAATAAATAGCTTCTTATTCCTTAACGAATATAAATCTCATCCCTATACTCGATCAGGAACAGACACGCACAGGAGAGCTCCCCATGCGCAACGAATCAATTCGCTACCTGATTGTGCCGGGCTGGCAGGGATCGCCAGACGATCATTGGCAGACCCACTGGCAGAACAGTCTGCCGAACAGCGCACGGGTCGAGCAGGCCGATTGGCTCACCCCTCGTCGTGAAGACTGGGTGGCCGCACTGGCCGAGGCCATTGCTGCCGACAGCACGCCGGTGATCCTCATCGCCCACAGCCTGGGTTGCATCACCGTTGCCCATTGGGCGGCCACTGCGCCCTTGCAGGCGCTGCGCCAGGTGCGCGGGGCCCTGCTGGTGGCGCCTGCCGATGTCGAGCGCCCGGCGTGCGTGCCGGCGTTGCGCAATTTCGCACCGATTCCCACGCACCTGCTGCCGTTTCCCAGCCAGGTCGTCAGCTCTGACAACGACGCTGCCGTGAGCGCCCCGCGCGCCCTCGAGCTGGCGCGCAACTGGGGCGCCGAGGCAGGCGTCCTGGCAGGTGCTGGACACATCAACGTGAAGTCCGGCCACCATCGTTGGGAACAGGGGTTCGCTTACCTGTATCGCCTGCAGAACCGCATGGAACACCACGCCCTGCGCCGCGCCTGATCGTCCATTTCAATTCAACGCCCCCGTCCGCCGGCGGTTTTGGGCGGGAGCCTGCCATGAGTTTGCATGAAACCTTCGGTCAGCCATTGCTGACCTTTCCCGACGCAGAAAAAAGCCCGCTGAGCATTCGTGCCAAGGCGCTGGTGTTCGTCGACCCACGTTCGCGCACCTTGCGCCAGGAGCTGGAGCAACTGGCACCGCGGGCGATTTCGGTGTTGATTCACGGCGAAACCGGCAGTGGTAAAGAATTGCTGGCACGCCACATTCACCGGGCCAGTGATCGCGGTGGCTTGTTCGTCTCGGTCAATTGCGGCGCCATCAGCCCGACCTATGCCGATGCCGAGCTGTTCGGTTATGCCGGCGGCAGTTTCAGTGGCTCGGCCAGCAGCCGTGCCGGCTGGTTTGGTTCGGCCAACGGCGGGACCCTGTACCTGGATGAGATCGGCGACTTGCCGCTGCCGATCCAGATCAAGTTGCTGGCGGCCCTGGAGAATCACGAAGTCACCCGGGTCGGCGCCCAGCAGCCGAGCCCGGTCGATGTGCGCCTGGTGGCCGCCACCAGCATCGACCTGGCGCAGGCCGTGGCGGCCGGTAAATTCCACGAACGGCTCTACCACTACCTCAGCGAAGGCCAGTTGCAATTGCCGGCGCTGCGCGAGCGGGTGGGTGACATTCAATCGCTGGCCGAATATTTCCTCGGCATCTACAGCCAGCGCCTGGGCTTGCCGGTGCCCTTTATCAGCGACGCGGCGCAGCAGGTGCTGGAGCAACACAGTTGGCCGGGCAACACCCGTGAGCTGGAGAACGTCATTCATTTTGCGTTGCTGGTCAGCAGTGGTGACGAGATTGCGCCGGAGCATTTGAACCTGCCAGCCACCGAGCAGCCGTTGCAGTTGATTGAGCGCTGGGTGGAGCAATGGGTCCGCAGTGGTAACCGTGAACCCCTGGACAGGCTGAAGCGGCTGTTGGCGCACGTGTAATTCGCGGTGCGTGACGGTTGCGGATTTGTTATTCGTTTATCGAATATAGACTTCGATAAAAAGTATTTTTACGGCATAAAAAATCCGGGTATTGTCCGCCTCACGCCAGCGATAGCACTTCACTGGCACCTCACTTTTAAGCCGTTGTCGACAACGACAAATAAGGACACTGCATGAAAAAGGTTCTGTTGTTTACCGCACTCGCGGCTGCCCTGACGGCTGGCCTGGCCCAGGCCGGCGAGAAACTGGTGGTCGCGGCCACTCCGGTACCGCACGCCGAGATTCTCGAGTTGATCAAGCCAACTCTCGCCAAAGAAGGCGTGGACCTGGAAATCAAAGTCTTCACCGATTACGTGCAACCGAACGTACAGGTCGATCAGAAGCGTCTGGACGCCAACTACTTCCAGACCCTGCCGTACCTGCAGAGCTTCAATGAAGGCAAAGGCACTAACCTGGTGACTGTGATCGGTGTGCACGTCGAACCTTTCGGCGGTTACTCGAAGAAAGTCAAAACCCTGGCTGAGCTCAAGGATGGCGCAACCATCGCCATCCCGAACGAGGGCAGCAACAGCGGTCGCGCCTTGATCCTGCTGCAGAAAGCCGGCCTGATCGAATTGAAAGATCCGAAAAACGCCCTGGCTACGCCAAAAGACATTGCCAAGAACCCGCACAACTTCAAGTTCAAGGAACTGGAATCGGCCATGCTCCCGCGCGTGCTGGATCAGGTCGACCTGGACATGATCAACACCAACTACGCGCTGGAAGCTGGCCTCAACCCAGCTAAAGACGCACTGGTGATCGAAGGCGCGGATTCGCCTTACGTGAACTTCCTGGTGGCTCGTCCAGACAACAAGGACAGCGTCGCGATCCAGAAACTGGCCAAGGCCTTGACCAGCCCTGAGGTGAAGGAATTCATCGCCAAGAAGTACAGCGGCGCGGTCCTGCCGGCGTTCTGATCACGCGATAAACCCCTTCAAGGTTTGAACGCCGACGGCTGCTGCAGCGTCGGCGTTTTTTTATGCCCGGGGGATTGATCCTGGCCACCTACGCCAATCCGGGGCATAGGTTTTTGCGTGATATCAATATGCTTTAACGGTATTTAAATCTTTCTTTTTATGCCTTTAAAGTCAGTGCCTGCCGAGCTGTTATCCACAGCCTTATGGACTGCACCACCGTCGTTTACCCAGCGACGTCCAGGACTCCCCATGACTTTTGACTACGCGTTTATCCTTGGCACCCTGCCGGCATTCCTGCGCGCCGTAGGCGTGACCCTGCAGGTGGGCTTGATCGCTATCGGCACCTCGTTGCTGGTGGCCGTGCTCAACGCCACTGTGCTGGTGCTGCGTACCCCCTACTTGCAGCGCCTGGTGGCGGTGTACGTCGAGCTGGCGCGCAATACCCCGCTGCTGATCCAACTGTTCTTCGTCTACTTCGCCTTGCCCGCGCTGGGGGTGAAGGTCTCCGGCTTTGCGGCAGCGATCATCACCATGACCTTCCTCGGTGGCGCGTACCTGACGGAAGTCCTGCGGGCTGGGGTCGAGGCGGTGCCGGCGGCGCAACTGGAATCGGGTCGCTCGATCGGCCTGTCCAACGGGCAATTGCTGCGCTACGTGATCCTGCCGCAAGCGGGGCTGCTCAGCCTGCCGTCGCTGTTTGCCAACTTCATCTTCCTGCTCAAGGAGACCACGGTGGTCTCGGCGGTGGCGGTGCCGGAAATTCTCTACACCACCAAGAGCTACATCGCGCTGTATTACAAAACCTACGAAATGCTCGCCGTGCTCACGCTGATCTGCGTGCTGTTGTTCTTGCCGCTGTCGCTGCTGCTCAGCCGCCTGGAAAGGAGGCTCCAGCATGGCCAGTTCGGGTCTTGAGTTGCTCTGGGTGTCTCTGCCGCAACTGGCCAGGGGCGCTGCGCAAACCCTGTCGATCTCTTTCCTGAGCATCGCCATCAGCACCTTGGGCGGGGTGCTCTACGGCGTGCTGTGCAACCTCCATGTGCAATGGCTGAAGGTGGTCTTGCGGGTGTACCTGGAGCTGTTCCGGGCGATCCCGGTGCTGGTCTGGCTGTACCTGCTGTTTTTTGGCCTGCCGATCTTTTTTGGCCTGAGCCTGCCCAGTTTCTGGTGCGCGGTGTTGGTGCTGTCGTTGTGGGGCGCCAGCGAAGTCGGCGAAGTGGTGCGCGGGGCGTTGCATTCCTTGCCACGTGGGCAGCGTGAGGCGGGCTTGTCGATTGGCCTGTCCGGCCCGCAACTGTTCGGTTATGTGCTGTTGCCCCAGGCGCTCAAGCGCATGACGCCACCGACCATCAACGTCTACACGCGAATCATCAAGACCAGTTCGCTGGCGGTGCTGATCGGCGTGGTGGATGTGATCAAGGTCGGGCAGCAGATCATCGAACGCACCTACGAGTCGGTGCTGATCTACGGCGCGTTGTTCCTGTTTTTCTTTTTTATCTGCTACCCGCTCTCGGCCGCCTCGCGTGTGCTGGAGCGGCGTTGGACGCAAGCATGAGCGCATTGATCGAGTTCAAGGGTTTCAACAAATTCTTCGCTGAGCAGCAGGTGCTCAAGGGCATCGACCTGAGTGTCGAGGCCGGTGAAGTGATTGTCATCCTTGGTCCCAGCGGCTGCGGCAAAAGTACCTTGCTGCGTTGCCTCAATGGCCTGGAAGTCGCTCATAGCGGAGAGTTGCTGTTTGCCGGGCGCCAGTTATTGGACAGCAACACCGACTGGCGCCAGGTGCGTCAGCAGATCGGCATGGTGTTCCAGAGCTACCACCTGTTCCCGCACATGAGCGTGCTGGACAACCTGCTGCTCGGCCCGCTCAAGGTGCAGAAGCGCGACCCCCGTGAAGCCCGTGAACAAGCCTTGGCCCTGCTCGAACGGGTAGGCCTGGCAGACAAGCGCGACGCCTTCGCCCGTCAGCTCTCCGGTGGCCAGCAGCAACGCATCGCGATTATTCGCTCACTGTGCATGAACCCTCAGGTGATGCTGTTCGATGAAGTGACCGCAGCCCTTGACCCGGAGATGGTCAAGGAGGTGCTGGAAGTGATCCAGGGCCTGGCGCGCGAGGGCATGACGCTGCTGATCGTGACTCACGAAATGGCCTTCGCCCGCGCGGTGGCCGACCGCATCGTGTTCATGGATGCCGGACGCATCCTGGAACAGAACCCACCCGAGATTTTCTTTACGAACCCGCAAACCGCACGCGCGCAGCAGTTCCTGGAGAAGTTCTCCTACGTCGAAGCTCTGCCGAAACAGGCAGCTGCGGCTCATTCGCAAAAAAAGGAACCGTTACCCTCATGAAAACTGCCAAGTCTTCCCTGCTGCTACTCCCCTTGTTCGGCCTTGCGCTGCTGGCCGGCTGCAACAAGACTGAAGAGCCGCCCAAGCCCAAAGTCGCCAGTGAAAGCACCGCGCCGGCCAGCTACCTGGAAAAAATCAAGGCACGGGACAAGCTGATTGTCGGCGTCTTCACCGACAAGCCACCGTTCGGTTTTGTCGATGAGGCGGGGCGCTACGTCGGGTTTGATACCGACATCGGCCGGCAATTCGCCAAGGACCTGCTGGGCGACGAGAACAAGGTCGAGTTTGTCGCCGTGGAGCCGGCCAGCCGGATCCCGTTTCTGCAAAGCGACAAGGTCGACCTGATCCTGGCCAACATGACCGTGACCCCCGAGCGCAAGGAAGCGGTTGAGTTCACCAACCCGAACCTCAAGGTGGCGGTGCAGGCGCTGGTGCCCCAGGCCAGTGACGTGAAGAGCCTGCAAGACCTGGCCAGCCGCACGACCATCGTCACCACCGGCACCACCGCCGATATCTGGCTGACCAAGAACCACCCGGACTGGAAACTGCTCAAGTTCGAGAAAAACTCCGAGTCTCTGCAAGCCCTGGCCAACGGTCGTGGCGACGCTTATGCCCAGGACAATCTGGTGCTGTTCAGCTGGGCCAAGCAGAACCCGGGCTACCGCGTACTCGACGAAACCCTGGGGGCCGAAGCACCGATTGCCCCGGCTGTGAAGAAGGGCAACATCGAGCTGCGTGACTGGGTCAATGCCGAGCTGGCGAAGCTGGGTGAAGAAAAGTACCTGCTCAAGCTCTATGACCAATATGTGCGCAAAGAGCTCAGCGACGACACCAAGCCTGAAAGCGTGATTGTCGAAGGCGGCAAGTGGCAGGGCTGAATTCTTCAGCGCTGCAGTGATCCTTGGGAGCGCTTCGCTGGTGGGTCAGCGAAGCGGTTTTTCGAGTGGCTCAATCCGGCCAGTTCCACGCCGGTTCATCGAGCATGCCCTGGCCGACCATTTCGCTCTGGCCGAAATTTTTCTCAAGCACAATGGCGTTGCACTCAGGGTCTTGTTGCAGCGCAGCAATTAAGCGGCTGGCGTGGGACACCACCCACAGCTGGCTCGCATGTGAGGCGCGGATGATCAACCGCGCAAGTGCCGGCAGCAGGTCCGGGTGCAAGCTGGTTTCCGGCTCGTTGAGCACCATCAGCGTCGGTGGTCGTGGCGTCAGCAGCGCCGCGATCAGCAGCAGGTAGCGCAAGGTGCCGTCCGACAATTCGGCGGCGGACAGCGGGCGCAACAAACCTTCCTGATAGAACTCGATGGCAAACCGCCCGCCCTGCACCGGGGCGATGTTCAGGCGCGCACCCGGGAAGGCGTCGCCGATGGCGGTTTGCAGGGCCTGCGGATCGCCGATTTCGCGGATGGTCTGCAGGGCTGCCGCCAGGTCTCGGCCATCGTGATGCAGCACCGGAGTGCGTGTTCCCAACTGCACCTGGCGCGCGGGTGCTTCGGCGTCCGTGCGAAAGTGATCATAAAAACGCCAGCCTCGAATCTGTTCGCGCAGCAGCAACACCTCGGGAGAGGAGCGCAGGTTGCCGACCTGGTCGAACAAGCTGTCGAAGGTCGGCGTGTGCTGGGCCAGCACCTCCCAGGTGGACCCTTCGCGGGCGCGGATCATCGGGCCGGCGCGATTGACCAGCAGGCTGGCAGGGCGATACAGGGCTCCAGCCCAAATGCACTCGCGCTTGATTTCCGGGTCCAGGGAAAAATACGACACCTCCTCTGGCAGCGGCATAGGCAGCCCCAGGGCGATCGCATAACTGAAGTCGTCACCACTGAAACCCAGGCGCAGGCGCATAGGTCCTTGGCGTTGCGACGCCTGGATTGGCACTTCCCCGTTGCGCATGCGCCGGCTGATGTTCTCCGGGCCGGCCCAGAAGGTTGAATCCAGCCCGCCTTCGCGCGCCAGCGCGTTGACCACGCCACCCTGGGCGGTCTCGGCCAGCAGGCGCAGGGCGCGGTAAAGGTTGGATTTGCCGCTGCCATTGGGGCCGGTAATCAGATTCAGCCGTGCCAGCGGGATCACCAGTTTGTTGATCGAGCGGTAGTTGGCCACGGCGAGGGTCTTGAGCATCCGCAAACTCCTTTGTAGCGAGGACTTGTCCGGGTTGTGACAGATCCGACACGAAACCATCCACACAGTGTGTCAGGATATTAGCCATTTAGCGCCCCACGCTGTGGCGCAGCGGATTGAATCCCGCCGATTTCAAGCTGTCCATGGAAGCGGCGCAAATTGATTTGCGCCACTGGATGCGTCGTTGCCACCCTGATCTAAGCTCTTGAGTCGTACGCCGCACATTCGCCCGCAACACGCAAAGGAGCCTGCATGGCTGGTCCTGGATTGAAAATTATTGTTGGCCTGAGTGTGTTTGGGCTACTGACCGCCTGCGGCGACAAGCCAGCGGTCGAGAAGGAACGCCCCAGGGTGTTCGTGCAAGAGGTCAAGCTGGCAGATTACGCCGCTTCCGTGACCCTGACCGGGGACGTGCAGGCACGGGTCCAGACCGATCTGTCATTTCGGGTTGGGGGCAAGATCATCCAGCGCACGGTGGATGTCGGTGACCGGGTGACGGCCAAGCAGGTGCTCGCCCGGCTCGACCCCAAGGACCTGCAGACCAATGTCGACTCGGCCCAGGCCCAGGTGGTCGCCGAACAGGCGCGGGTCAAGCAGACCGCTGCGGCATTTGTGCGCCAGCAAAAACTCCTGCCCAAGGCCTACACCAGCCAAAGTGAATATGATTCGGCCCAGGCCGCGCTGCGCAGCAGCCAGAGCGCATTGGCCGCGGCGCAGGCGCAGTTGGCCAACGCCCGTGAGCAACTGAGCTACACCGCGCTGATTGCCGACGCACCGGGGATCATCACCGCACGCCAGGCCGAAGTCGGCCAGGTGGTGCAGGCCACGGTGCCGATTTTCAGCCTGGCCCGCGACGGCGAGCGGGATGCGGTGTTCAACATCTACGAATCGCTGCTGACTGAACCGCCGGAAGACAAAACGGTGGAGGTCAGCCTGCTCGACAATCCGAAGATCAAGACCACCGGTACGGTGCGCGAAATCACCCCGGCGGTGTCGGCGCAAACCGGTACGGTGCAGGTCAAGGTCACCCTCAGTGAGTTGCCCGAAGGCATGCGCCTGGGCTCGGTGGTCAGTGCCACGGCCAATGTGCCGGGCAAGTCGGCGGTCGAACTGCCGTGGTCGGCATTGACCAAGAACCTCAGCGATCCGGCCGTATGGTTGGTCGACAGCCAGGGCAAGGCCCAGCTCAAGACCGTCACGGTCGGTCGCTACCTTTCCGGCAAGGTGATCATCAGCGACGGCCTGAGCGACGGCGAGAAAGTCGTCACCGCCGGCGGCCAGTTGTTGCACCCCGATGTGCGGGTGGAAATCGTTACCCCCTCCGCAAGCGCACCGCAATTGCCAGGAGTCCAGCCATGACGCGCCTGGTGATGTTGCTGGGGGCCGGCCTGCTGCTGGCCGCCTGTTCCGATAAAGAGCCGCCGCCTGAGCCGGTGCGCCCGGTGCTGTCGATCGAAGTGCGCGCCTATGACCAGGAAAACCTCGGGCGTTTTGCCGGGAGTATCCAGGCGCGGTATGAAAGCAATACCGGGTTCCGGGTACCAGGGCGCATTGCCAGCCGCAACGTCGATGTCGGCAGCGAAGTGGCGAAGGGCGCCTTGCTCGCGACCCTCGACCCCACCGATCAACAGAACCAGTTGCGCGCCAGCCAGGGCGACCTGGCGAAGATCGAGGCGCAATTGATCAACGCCCAGGCCAATGCACGGCGCCAGCAGGAGCTGTTCAACCGTGGCGTGGGGGCGCAAGCCCAACTGGACTTGGCCCAGACCGACTTGAAAACCACCCAGGCGTCACTCGACCAGGCTCGGGCCGCCGTCAGGCAGTCCCAGGACCAGTTGGCCTACACCGAGTTGCGCACCGACCATGCCGCAGTCGTCACGGCCTGGAACGCCGAGGCTGGACAGGTCGTGACCGCCGGCCAGCAGGTGGTGACGCTGGCCCGGCCGGATATCAAGGAAGCGGTGATCGACCTGCCTGCAGACCTTGCCGAGCAGTTGCCTGCCGATGTGGTGTTTGTGGTGGCGGCGCAACTGGATCCGTCGACCCATACCACGGCGATCATTCGCGAAATCGAACCCCAGGCACAAAGCGCGACCCGCACCCGTCGCGCGCGCCTGACCCTGGCCGAGACGCCAGTGGGCTTGCGCCTGGGCACGGCCATCAGTGTCACCCTCAGCTCGGCCATCAAGCCGCGCATCGAGTTGCCACTCACCACCGTGCAGGACGTCGACGGCAAATCGCGGATCTGGGTGATCGACCCGCAGAACCAGACCGTTTCCCCACGGGACGTCAGCTTGCTCAGCCGTGGTGCCGACAGTGTGATCCTGGGAGGCGGGGTGAAGAATGGCGAGCGTGTGGTCAGTGCCGGTGTGAACAGCCTCAAACCGGGGCAAAAAGTCAGAATTGATGAGGAAAGCCCGCGATGAAAGGGAGTTTCAACTTATCCGAATGGGCCCTCAAGCATCAGTCGTTTGTCTGGTACCTGATGTTCGTCGCCTTATTGATGGGGGTGTTTTCCTACCTCAACCTGGGCCGCGAGGAAGATCCCTCGTTCACCATCAAGACCATGGTCATCCAGACCCGCTGGCCGGGTGCGACCCAGGAGGAAACCCTCAAGCAGGTGACTGATCGCATCGAGAAAAAACTCGAAGAGCTCGACTCGCTCGACTACGTGAAAAGCTACACCCGTCCGGGTGAGTCCACGGTCTATGTGTACCTGCACGACACCACCAGCGCCAAGGACATTCCGGAAATCTGGTACCAGGTACGGAAGAAAATCGGCGATATCCACGGCAGCTTCCCGCGGGGCATCCAGGGCCCCTCGTTCAACGATGAGTTCGGTGATGTGTTCGGCTCGGTGTTCGCCTTCACCGCCGATGGCCTGTCGATGCGCCAGTTGCGCGACTACGTCGAGCAGGCCCGCGCGGAGATTCGTGATGTGCCGGGGCTGGGCAAGATCGAGATGGTCGGCCAGCAGGACGAAGTCATCTACCTGAATTTCTCCACCCGCAAACTGGCGGCGTTGGGCATCGACCAGGCGCAAGTGGTGCAGAGCCTGCAGACCCAGAACGCGGTGACTCCGGCCGGGGTGATCGAGGCAGGACCGGAGCGAATATCCGTGCGGACCTCGGGGCAGTTCGCCTCGGAGAAAGACCTGGCGACGGTCAACCTGCGTCTCAACGATCGTTTCTACCGCCTGGCCGACATCGCCGAGATTACCCGTGGCTACGTCGACCCGGCCGCGCCGATGTTCCGTTTCAACGGCCAGCCCGCCATTGGCCTGGCCGTGGCGATGCAGAAGGGTGGCAACATCCAGGAGTTCGGCAAGGCGCTGCACCAGCGCATGGACGAACTCACCGCCGACCTGCCCGTGGGCATCGGTGTGCACAAGGTTTCCGATCAGGCCGAAGTGGTAGAGGAGGCCGTCGGTGGCTTTACCAGTGCGCTGTTCGAGGCAGTGATCATCGTTCTGGTGGTCAGCTTCATCAGCCTGGGAGTGCGCGCGGGGCTGGTGGTGGCCTGCTCGATTCCGTTGGTGCTGGCGATGGTCTTTGTGTTCATGGAGTACAGCGGCATCACCATGCAGCGGATCTCCCTCGGCGCGTTGATCATCGCCCTGGGCCTGCTGGTGGACGATGCAATGATCACGGTGGAGATGATGGTCACGCGCCTGGAAATGGGCGAGACCAAGGAGCAGGCGGCCACGTTCGCCTATACCTCGACCGCGTTCCCGATGCTCACCGGGACCCTGGTGACCGTCGCCGGTTTTGTGCCGATCGGCCTCAACGGCAGCTCCGCCGGGGAATACACCTTCACCCTGTTCGCCGTGATCGCGGTGGCGATGCTCGTCTCCTGGATTGTCGCGGTGCTGTTTGCCCCGGTGATTGGCGTGCACATCCTCAGCAGCAAGGTGAAGCCGCATTCCACCGAGCCTGGGCGTGTTGGCCGGGCCTTCAACGGTGGCCTGCTGTGGTGCATGCGCAATCGCTGGTGGGCCATCGGCATCACGGTGCTGTGCTTCGTGCTGGCGGTGTTCTCCATGCGTTTTGTGCAGAACCAGTTCTTCCCGTCATCGGATCGCCCAGAGATCCTGGTCGACCTCAACCTGCCACAGAACGCCTCGCTGGATGAAACCCGCAAGGTGGTCGACCGTCTCGAAGCCACCCTCAAGGGCGACCCTGACATCGTGCGCTGGAGCACTTACATCGGCCAGGGCGCGATTCGTTTCTACCTGCCACTGGACCAGCAACTGCAGAACCCGTACTACGCCCAGTTAGTGATCGTCAGCAAGGACTTCGAAGCGCGCACGGCCCTCAGCCAGCGCCTGCGTGAGCGTCTGCGCGAGGACTTCGTGGGTGTCGGCAGTTATGTGCAGGCGCTGGAGATGGGCCCGCCCGTGGGCAGGCCGATCCAGTACCGGGTCAGCGGCAAGGACATCGATCAGGTGCGCAAACACGCGATTGACCTGGCCAGCGAGCTGGACAAGAGCCCGCATATCGGCGAGATCATTTTCGACTGGAACGAGCCGGGCAAGGTCCTGCGCATCGACATTGCCCAGGACAAGGCGCGGCAACTCGGGCTGTCGTCCGAGGACGTGGCGAGCCTGATGAACAGCATTGTCAGTGGCTCGACGGTGACCCAGGTCGACGATGACATCTACCTGATCAACGTCGTCGGTCGCGCCGTGGATGCCGAGCGGGGCTCGCCGAAGACCCTGCAGAACCTGCAGATCCTCACCCCGAGCGGAACCTCGATCCCGCTGCTGGCCTTTGCCACCGTGCGCTACGAACTCGAGCAACCTTTGGTGTGGCGTCGCGATCGCAAGCCGACTATCACCATCAAGGCGGCGGTGCGCGATGAGATCCAGCCAACGGATCTGGTCAAGCTGCTGAAGCCGGACATCGAGAAGTTCGCCGCAGCGTTGCCGGTAGGCTACAAGGTTGCCACGGGCGGTACGGTGGAGGAGAGCGGCAAGGCCCAGGGGCCGATTGCCAAGGTTGTGCCACTGATGCTGTTCCTGATGGCGACGTTCCTGATGATCCAGTTGCACAGTGTGCAGAAGTTGTTCCTGGTGGCGAGCGTCGCGCCGCTGGGCCTGATAGGGGTAGTGTTGGCGCTGATCCCGACGGGTACGCCCATGGGCTTTGTGGCGATCCTGGGGATCCTGGCGCTGATCGGCATCATCATTCGCAACTCGGTGATCCTGGTGACCCAGATCGACTCGTTCGAGCGCGACGGTTGTTCCCCCTGGGATGCAGTGGTGCAAGCCACCGAGCACCGCCGCCGACCGATCCTGCTGACGGCGGCCGCCGCGAGCCTGGGCATGATCCCGATTGCCCGGGAAGTGTTCTGGGGACCGATGGCCTACGCCATGATCGGCGGGATCATCGTCGCCACCCTGCTCACGCTGCTGTTCCTGCCGGCGCTGTATGTGGCCTGGTACAAGATCAAGGAGCCGACTAAAGAGGCGGTATAAAGGCGAGCGCCATGCGCTCATCGCGAGCAGACGGAGCGCCGCCCGACTCGCTCCCACAGTGGTTTGGGTGCTTGCAGATATTGCATACACCCACGCAGGCCTATGTGGGAGCGGGCTTGCCCGCGATGGCGGTGTGTCAGGCGCCATCGATGCTGAATGTTCCGCCCCCATCGCGGGCAAGCCCGCTCCCACAGTGGTTTTGGAGTTCGCAGATCTTGCATACACCCTGCAGGCCCGCTCCCACAGTGGTTTTGGGGTTCGTAGATCTTTCATACACCCAGCAGGTCTATGTGGGAGCGGGCTTGCCCGCGATGGCGGTCTAACGGCCTACGCCGATTTACGCCAGACACTCGCCAGCCAAGGCTGCTGCTCGCGCGGCAGCCCGGCCGGGCGGTAGTAGTGTTCGAGCTCGACAAAGCCCGCCTCGGTGAGCAATTGCTGCCACGTTTGAAGGTCGTGATACGCCCCGTATCGCGGGCCATTCCAGCCCTCTTGGTTGTCGCCACGGGGATTGGAACTGAACAGCACACCACCCGGTTTCAAGGTCCCGTGCAGTTGCCGTAGCACCCGCGGCAACTCCTGGCGTGGCACATGAAACAGCACGGCATTGGCGAAAATCCCGTCAAACCGTTCTGCCGGCAGGTCGAGCTTGAGAAAGTCCTGCTGCCAGACCTCACAGCCGCTGTCCTCGCGGGCCATCCGGGCAAACTGCTCAGAGCCGTCGAGGCCGACGGCCGTATGTCCCAGGCGGGTGAACGTCTGCAAGTCCCGCCCCGGGCCGCAGCCGAAGTCGAGAATCTGCAGCGGCGCCTCACCCTGGATGTGCCGCAGCAGGGCCGCGATGTTCTGGCTGACGTCATGCTCGCGAGTGCCTTCGCGAAAGCCTTCGGCTACCGAATTGTAGTGATCCAGGGTGGTGGCGGTGATCTGTTGGAGGTCGTCGGGGGTGTGTTTCATGATCGGCTGCGCAGGCAAGGGGAGTGAGCCGAATATACCCTTTGCGGCCGAGGGTTCAACGCTTGTTCAAGCCACGCGCCAACCGATCCCCGCCCAATTGAATCACCGCCACCAGAATCACCAGCAGCACGATCACCGTGAGCATGATCTGGCTGTCAAAGCGTTGGTAGCCGTAACGGTAGGCGATATCGCCCAGGCCACCGGCACCAATGGCCCCGGCCATGGCCGAGGAGTTGATCATGGTGACCAGGGTGATGGTGAACCCTCCGACAATCCCCGGCAGCGCTTCAGGCAGCAACACGTGCCAGATGATGTGCCAGCGGCGGCAGCCCATGGCCTGGGCCGCTTCGATCAGGCCGTGATCGACCTCGCGCAGGCTGACCTCGGCAATCCGCGCGAAAAATGGCGTGGCGGCAATGGTCAGTGGCACTACGGCGGCCCAGACGCCGTAGGTGGTGCCGACGATCAACCGGGTAAAGGGGATCAGCGCGACCATCAGGATCAGGAACGGGATCGACCTGAACAGGTTCACAAAGGCCCCCAGCGCACGGTTCAGCGCCGGGGCCTGGTAGATCCCGCCCTTGGCGCTGGTGACCAGGATCACCGCCAACGGAATACCCGCCAGCAAGGCGATCAGCGATGACACGCCGACCATCAGGAAGGTATCGATAAAGCCTTGCAGCAAACGCTCAAACCACATAACCCAGCACCTCTACCTGTTGCGCCCATGCAGCGGCGCGTTGCCGCAATTGTTCGGTGTCCAGGGTCGACCCCGACACTGCCAGCAGCAATTGCCCCAAGGCATGCCCCTGGATTCGCTCGACTCCGCCTTGCAGCAAGCGCACCCGGCCACCCAGGGCGCTGAACAGTGCAGCCAGGTCCGGTTCGTCCTGACTGCTGCCGGTGAACTGCAAGCGCAATACCACGGCGGCCTGGGCTGAGGCGGGTTGGGTTTGCAGGCGACCTTGCAGGTCCTCCGGCAGGCTGTGCTGCAGCGGCGCCAGCAGGGTTTTGCTGACCTCGTGCTGCGGGTTGCCGAACACTTGCCAGACCGGGCCTTGCTCGACGATCTTGCCGTGTTCGAGCACCACCACCCGGTCACAGATATCGCGGATCACCGCCATCTCGTGGGTGATCAGAATGATGGTCAGGCCCAGGCGCCGGTTGATTTCGCGCAGCAGGCCGAGGATCGATTGGGTGGTTTCCGGGTCCAGCGCCGAAGTGGCTTCGTCGCACAGCAGGATCGCCGGATCGTGCACCAGCGCGCGGGCAATGCCGACGCGCTGTTTCTGCCCGCCCGAGAGCTGTGCCGGGTAGGCCTTGTGCTTGTCCTGCAGGCCCACCAGTTCGAGCAACTCGCGGACCTTTTGCTCGCGCGCCGGTTTCGCCACGCCGGCGACCTTGAGTGGTAATTCGACGTTCTGCCACACGGTCTTGGCCGACATCAGGTTGAAGTGCTGGAAGATCATGCCGATGCGCCGACGCAGGTGCACCAGGCGGTCTTCGTCGAACTCGCCGATGTCCACCTGATCGATCAGCACCCGGCCCGAGGTTGGTTGTTCGAGGCGATTGATGGTGCGGATCAGCGACGACTTGCCGGCACCGCTGCGGCCGATGATGCCGAACACCTCACCGCGCTGGATCGCCAGGTCGATGCCGTGCAGCGCGGCGACCGGGCCTTGCTGGCCGTTGTAGGTCTTGCCCAGGCCGATGAAACGGACGTGGGCGTGATTGAGATCGGGGTGCAGTTCAGTCTGGACCGCGTTGTGGGGCTCTGGAATTTCCAGTCGCAGTTGGCTCGCGGCGCTCATGCTCAGCTTTCCCAGCCGGCTTGGTAGAGCTTGCCGTGGGCTTTATCCAGGGCAGCGCGAACGGCGGGCGAATGCTGGTAGATGTCGACGAACTTGATCAACCGAGGGTCGGTTTTGCTGTTGGGCTGGATCACGAACTGGATCACGTATTCCTTGTGGTCGAGACCGTCGAACAGCAGCGCGGAGCCGGCGTCGAATGTCTTGGCCAGGCGAATGTAGGCTGGGTACCCCTGCACCAGGTCGGCGTCGTCATAGGCGCGCACCAGTTGCACGGCTTCGACCTGGAGGATTTTGATCTGCTTCGGGTTGGCGACGATGTCGTCTTCGGTGGCCTTGTAGCCCACCCCATCCTTGAGCGTGATCAAGCCGGCCTTGGCCAGCAGTTGCAGGCCGCGACCGCTGTTGATCGGGTCGTTGGCGATGGCCACGCTGGCGCCTTCGGGCAGCTCGGCGAAACTTTTGTATTTCTTCGAATACAGGCCGACGTTGTTGATGATCCCCGGGGCGAACGGCACCAGGTCGAAGCCGGCGGCGGCCTTGGCGTTTTCCAGGAAGGGGATGTGCTGGAAGTAGTTCACGTCGATGTCGCCCGAGGCCAGGCTGACGTTGGGTGCGATCCAGTCGCTGAACTCCACCAGCTCGACTTTCAGGCCTTGCTTGCCGGCCTCCTCGACCGCGGCCTCCAGGGGAATGGCGAAGGCGGCGGTGGTGCCGACCTTCAGCGGCGCGTCGGCGGCGAAGGTCACGGAGCTGAAAAGGCCGAGGGCCAGTGCCAGTGCTTTGACTGGGTGGGTGAACAAGGTGTTTTTCATGATGGGTTTCCAGTCATAGAGTTGGGTTGTTTGGGAGGCTCTTCGCGAGCAGGCTCGCTCCCACAATGGTTCGTGGGACCGGTCAGCGGCGAAACGTCGAACCGGTGTGCTGTTCGGGTAATTGCGCGGCCCCTTGAAACAGCTTCTCGCGCAAGGTGCCCTGGTCATACGCGGTCTTGTACGAACCACGGCGCTGCAACTCGGGAATCACCAGCTCGATGAAATCCACATAGCTTTCCGGGGTGACGATGCGGGTCAGGTTGAAGCCGTCCAGGCCGGTTTCGGCGATCCACGACTCCAGCTCGTCCGCCACCTGTTCGGGTGAACCGACGAGGGTGATGTAGCGACCGCCCAGGGCGTGCTGATCGAGCAGTTTGCGCCGGGTCCAGTCGTTGTTTTTCAGGTGCTGGGTGGCGGATTGGATGGCGTTGCTTTTCACGTACTGGATAGGCTCGTCCAATCCGTACTGGGAGAAATCGATGCCAGTGGAGGCGGAAAAATGCGCCACTCCAGCTTCGGCGCTGGCGTAGCTCAGGTACTCGGCGTGCTTGGCCCAGGCGGCCTCTTCGCTGGCTCCGACAATCACGTTCAAACCCATGAATACCTTGATGTCGTCTGGCTTGCGCCCGGCGCTGACGGCGCTGGCGCGCACCTTGTCGACCTGGGCCTTGGTCGAGGTTTTGTTCTGGCCACTGATGAACACGCACTCGGCGTGTTGCCCGGCGAATTGCAGGCCGCGACTCGAACTGCCGGCCTGGAACAGCACCGGGGTGCGTTGCGGCGAGGGTTCGCACAGGTGATAACCCTCGACCTGATAGAACTCGCCGTGGTGCTCGACCTTGTGCACTTTGCCCGGCTGGGCGTAGATGCGCTGCTGGGGGTCGTTGAGTACCGCGTCCGCCTCCCAGCTGCCCTCCCAGAGCTTGTACAGCACCTGCAGGTACTCGTCGGCCTGGTCGTAACGCCGGTCATGTTCGACCTGCTCGCTCAGGCCCATGGCCTTGGCGGCGCTGTCGAGGTAGCCGGTGACAATGTTCCAGCCCACCCGCCCACGGCTCAGGTGGTCGAGGGTCGACATGCGCCGGGCGAACAGGTACGGCGGTTCATAGGTGAGGTTGGCGGTGAGGCCGAAGCCGAGGTTACGGGTCACCGCGGCCATGGCCGAAACCAGCAGCAGTGGGTCGTTGACCGGCAACTGGATCGACTCCTTGAGCGGTACGTCCACCGAACCCTGGTACACGTCATAGACACCGACGATGTCGGCGATGAACAAACCGTCGAATAGCCCGCGCTCCAGCAGCTGCGCCAGCTCAGTCCAGTACTCGACGCTCTTGTACTGGGTCGAGTTGTCTCGTGGATGGGTCCACAGGCCGTGATTGATGTGCCCGATGCAGTTCATGTTGAAGGCATTGAGGAGGATTTTTTTCTTCGCGTGCACGGGGCTGCTCATCAGATGGTCCCTCGCAGCGGCGGGTTTTCATCATTGAGGTAGTAGTTGCCCACCGCGTGGTATTTCCAGCGCACCGGGTCATGCAAGGTATGCACGCGGGCGTTGCGCCAGTGCCGGTCCAGGCCATGCTCGGCCAGCGTCGCCTGGCTACCGGCGAGCTCAAACAGGGTGCTGCCGGCGGCCAGGGAGATTTCGCTGCTGATGGCGCGGGCTTCGGCCACGGCAATCGAGGCGGCTGCCACGGTGTCTGCGTTGGTGTCGCGCTGAGCCTGGTCGAGGAATTCACCGGCACGTTCCAACAGCGCTTCGGTGGCGTGCAGGCGGATGCTCAGGTGACCGAAGCTTTTCAGTGTAAGCGGGTCTTGGGTGGCCTGGTCGTTGCCGGAGTCGATCCACGGGCGGGTCTTGGTCCGCACGAAGTGCAGCGCGTCTTCGTAGGCGGCGCGGGCGATACCGGTGTCGATGGCGGCGTGGAGAATCTGCGCCAGCGGGCCGACCGGGGTCGGACGCTCGAAGGCGCTTTGAAACGGCACCAGGTCGTCGGCAGACACATAGACGTCCTCGAACACCACCGAGCCGCTGCCTGTGGTGCGTTGGCCGAAGCCGCTCCAGTCGTCGATCACCGTCAGGCCTTGGCTATCGCGGGGCACGAAGGCCAGTTGCTGGACGCCATGGTCATCAACCACTGAGGTGGGAATGCGCTGGGCGTAGATGGCGCCGGTGGCGTAGAACTTGCGGCCGTTGATGCGGTAGCCCTGGCCATCCTGGGTCAGGCGGGTGACCCGGTCATGGGCGGTCTTGGTCCCCAGTTCCGCCAGGGCATTGCCGAAACGCTGGCCGGCGAGCACTTCGGCGTACAGGCGTGTTTTCTGCGCCTCGCTGCCGTTCACCCGCAGGACTTCGAGGGCATAAAAATGGTTCTGCGGAATCTGCCCCAGGGAACCATCAGCCTGGGCGATCAGGGCGATGACCTTGGCCAGGGTGACGTTGGACACCCCGGCGCCGCCATATTCGCGGGGGACGCTGATGCCCCACAGGCCCGAGCGCGAAAACACTTCCAGCTCCGGATAAGGCAGGCGACGTTCACGGTCGCGCAGGGCGCTGTCGCGGCGCAAGTCTTCGGCCAGGTCGCTGGCGACAATAAGGGCTTGTTCATCGCTGGTAATGACCGCGACGGAATGGGAAAACGTCATGTAAATCTCCAGATGTCTGGTCGGTCAGATCCAGGAATGCCGGTTCGGCAAGGTGCCGTTGAGGCGGTAGTCGCCAACGGCGTGGTACTTCCAGCGCACCGGGTCGTGCAGGGTGTGCACGCGCGCATTGCGCCAGTGACGATCGAGGTTGAATTCGGCGAGGGTGGCGCGGCTGCCGGCCAGCTCGAAGAGCTTTTCGCTGGCGAGCAACGAGATCTCGGTGGTCAGCACCTTGGCCTCGGCGACGGCAATCGAGGCGCGGGCGGCGGAAGCGGCAGTGACCGGTGCCGCGCTGACCTGATCCAGCACCTTGCCGGCCTTGCGCAGCAGCGCTTCGGCGGCGTGCAGTTCGATCTTCAGTTTGCCGATGTCGGCAATCACGTACAGGTCATCACTGGCGCGGTCGACCTTGGCATCGATCCACGGCCGGGCGCGGGTGCGTACAAATTCAATGGCGTCGTCGAGGGCGCCGCGAGCAATGCCGGCGTCGATGGCGGCCTGGATCAGTTGGGAGACGGCACCCTGGATATTCGGGCGCTCGTTGAGCCGCCAGTTTTCCACCACCAGGTCGGCGTCGACCCGCACGTTGTTGAGCAATACGGTGCCGCTGGCAGTGGTGCGCTGGCCAAACCCCGACCAGTCGTCCACCACCCGCAGTCCCGGGGTGCCACGACGGATAAACGCCATCACCTGCTTGCCGTCGTCGTTGAGCGCCTTGACCGCGATCCAGTGTGCGAAGAGGGCACCGGTGGAGTAGAACTTCTGGCCATTGAGCACCCAACCATCGCCTTGGGCGGTGATACGGGCCTTGAGTTCCAGGGTGTTCTTGTTGCCCCGTTCCGGGCCGGCATTGCCGATGCGCGAACCGTTGAGCACGCTCTGGAACAACTGCTGTTTCTGCGGCTCGCTGGCCACATGTTGCAGCAGGTTGAGGATGCCGAACTGGTTCTGCGGAATTTGCCCCAGTGCCGGGTCTGCCGCGGAAATGATCGCGAAGACTTCAGCCAGGGTGACGTAGGAAACCTGTGGGCCACCAAAGGCTTTGCCAATGGCGATACTGCCCAGGCCGCTGCGGGTGAACTGCTCGATTTCCGCCCAGGGCAATTTGCGTTGCTGATCGCGGCGCGCGGCTTGCTGGCGGGCGACAGCCGCGAGTTCGTGGGCAGCTTCGAGGGCTTGTGCGTCATTGCCGAGCACCTGTGCGGGCAGCAGCGGCGGGGCGATGTCCAGATCGCTCTGGATGTTTGCTTCGGCCAGACTGGACATCACTGCCACTCCTTGGCTGCACGCAATGCCCTGGCGATCTGCACTGGGGTGATTGTGTTCCGGACCATACCTACCTCACATCTCATGGATAAGCCGCGTCGTGCGGCGAAATCAGAATCAAGAATGTCCGGTGGTCCGGTGCATATACCCTAATCGCGTATAAAAAATTAATAAACTAACTTTTAGGAATATACATAGAAGGTCCGTGCGCTGTTGCCTCAGGGTCGGCTGGCAGCCTGGCGCCGGGTGGGCAGCCGCCGATTCGCAACAGGCGCGCCGGCGCCCAGCGTGAGTTGTTGCCCACCCGATCGAGAATGCAGTAGGTCACTTCCAGGCGACTGTCCTCTCCGGCCTCGAGAATCACTGCCGGTGGCACCCACAGGTTGATCGGCTTGCCGACCTCGCCGGGCTTGACCTTGGGCAGGTCCAGGCGCACATCGCCCCAGCGCAGGGTGATTGCATCGGCGGTGGCCATGTTCAGGTAAGGCTCGATGGTCAGCGGCACGCCGCGTTTCATCTGGTTCGGGTTGACCCCATGCTTGCGGATCATCTCTGGAATGCCCAAGGGCGCCAGCCCCTGGTTTTCATCGGCGCACTGGCTGTGTGGTTGCCCGCCGGGGCAGTCGAGCTTGACCTGCACTCGCTTGGTCGCTGAGCGCGCCGGGTCCTGGCCGACTTGCATGACCCGATAGTGGATACCGGACCTGCCGTTGCGGATAAAGCTCTCGGGCACCCGTAGGTGGATGGGCTGGCCGATATCCGCGGCTTCCAGGACCTTGGAGGCGACATAGCAGGTGTCCCAGAACAGCTCGATCAGGTCGCCTTCTTCCATGCTGGCGTAGGGGGCAATCTCGATCAGCAGATGAGCCGCTGAGACACCGTTAATGGCGGATCCCGACGATTGCGCCAGGCGCGGAGCCGTCAGTTCTACTTTGTTCCGCAGACAGGTCATGCGTGTTCTCCTTGAAATACCGCAGCGAAGTCCGTTTCGAAGTTGCGTTAGTTCACATTGATTCAGGGTGTCGAGTTCAAGTGATAGCCGATTGGTTAATGCCGGTGTGCAGTTAATTGGCGTCTAGATAAGAGCGCGCCTGATAGGGTGTCAATAGATCAAAGTTGGGAAGTTGGTGATCCTTGGTCAATCAGAAATGTCCTACCTTGGAGGCGTTTCCAGCGTACAGGTGATTGGGGTTTTTCTCGGATGATCAAAGCTATAGAACTATAAAGAAGGCTATTTTCGGGACGGCGAGACGCAGAGCCTGGGCCAAGGTACGCCGCCGGAGGAAAGGGGAGGACGTATCTATTTATTCCGTGTGCGCGTAGGGATAAATACCAGGGGGGAGTTATTGTTTTTAACAGGCGCCACTTCCTTCCGTGGAAAGTGACTGTTGCAAATGGGAAGTTGCGGGTTGCGCGAAACTTCAGGCGTTAAGAAACTTGCTGAGAAACTGTCGGGTACGCTCTTCCTTGGGGTTGGCAAACAAGGCCTTGGCTTCGCCTTGTTCGACGATCACGCCCTTGTCGAAAAACACCACGCGGTTGGCCACGTCGCGTGCAAAGCCCATTTCGTGGGTGACTATGACCATAGTGCGTTTTTCTTCCGCCAGGCCACGAATGGTCGCCAGCACTTCACCGACCAGTTCCGGATCCAGCGCGGAGGTTGGTTCGTCGAAGAGGATCACTTCCGGCTCCATGGCCAGCGCCCTGGCGATCGCCACGCGCTGTTGCTGGCCGCCGGAGAGTCGGCGCGGGTAGGCATCTTCCTTGCCCGCCAGGCCGACCTTGGCCAGGAGTTTGCGGCCCAGTGCCAGGGCCTCCTCCCTGGGAATCTTCTTGACCACCAGTGGCCCTTCGGTGACGTTTTCCAGCGCCGTGCGGTGCGGGAACAGGTTGAAGTTCTGGAACACGAAGCCCACGTGCTGGCGCAATTGGCGCACCAGGCCCTGCTGCTGGTTCAGCGGGCGGCTACCATCGATCTCGATGTCGCCGACCTTGATCCGGCCACTGCTCGGCTCTTCGAGAAAGTTCAGGCAGCGCAGGAAGGTAGTCTTGCCCGAGCCGCTGGGGCCGATGATGGCGACCACCTCGCCTTCCTTGACCTCCAGGTCGATGCCATTGAGCACTACTTGACCCTTGAACTGCTTTGTCAGTTTTTCCACGACAATCATTGGGTCAGGACTCCTGGTCGTGCCGATTGACCCGCTCTTCCAACTTGTTCTGCAGGTGCGACAGCACCGTGGCCAGAACCCAGTAGATCAGCGCGGCGGCAAGATACATGGTGAAAATTTCGAAGGTGCGGGCGGTAATCAGCTGTGCCTGGCGGAACAGCTCCGGCACCTGGATGGTCGCGGCCAGCGCGGTGTCCTTGACCAGCGAGATGAAGCTGTTGCCCAGGGGCGGCAATGCGGTGCGCGCGGCTTGCGGCAGGATGGCCCGGCGCAGGGTCTGCGCACGGGTCATGCCGATACTGGCCGCGGCTTCCCATTGGCCCCGTTCGATCGAACTGATGGCGGCGCGCAGGATTTCGCAGGCATAGGCGGCCATGTTCAGCGAGAAGCCGATCAAGGCCGCCGGCAGCGGATCAAGCTCGACGCCCAATTGCGGCAAACCGTAATAGATCACGAACAGCTGCACCAGCAACGGCGTGCCGCGAAAGAACGACACATAAATGCGCGCGATCCAGCTCACCAGCTTGAAGCGCGACAGGCGCATCAAGGCCAGGCCGAAGCCCAGCAGCAGGCCGAAAAACATCCCGCCAAGGCTGAGGATGACGGTGTAGTACGCGCCCTTGAGCAGAAAGGGCGCGGAGTCCAGCGCGAGTTGGAAAGCCTCGCCCATTACTGAGTGACGTCAGCGTTGAAGTATTTTTCCGAAAGCTTCTTCAGCGTACCGTCGGCACGCAGCTTGTCGATCGCCTTGTTCACTGCGGCCAGCAGCTCAGGCTCGCCTTTGCGCAGGGCGATACCGGCTTCCTGACGAGAGAACGCTTCACCGGCAGCGGTGGTGTCCTTGGCTTTCTTGGCGTATTCCAGCGCGGCGAGGCGGTCGATCAGAATGGCGTCGATGCGCCCGACACGCAGATCCTGGAACTTGGTTGGGTCATCTTCGTAGGTGCGGATGTCAGCGGTCGGCACATTGGCCTTCACCCACTGCTCGTAGTTCGTGCCCAGGCCCACCCCGACTTTCTTGCCAGCCAGGTCGGCGGCGGACTTGATGCTGTCCTTGTTCTTGGTCAGTACCAGGGCCTGAATCCCGGAGACGGTGTAGGGCTCGGAGAAGTCGTACTTCTTCTTGCGCTCTTCAGAGATGGTTACCTGGTTGACGACCGCATCCAGGCGCTTGGACTCCAGGGCGGCGAGGATGCCGTCCCACTTGGTCGGTTGCAGTTTGACCTTGACCCCCAGCTCCTTGGCCAGGGCTTCGGAAAATTCGACTTCGAAACCTGCCAGCTTGCCGTCGGCATCGACAAAACTGAACGGTGGGTAGGTGCCTTCCAGGCCGACGTTGATCACGCCCGCGTCCTTGATCTTTTGCAGTTGCTCACCGGCTACCGCTTGCCCCAACAGACCGGCACCAAGTACCAGGCCCAGCGAGCCCACCAGCAGATTTCGACGAAATGCGGAAAAATTCATGACAAGCCCCTGTGTTTTTTATGAAGACGTTTTTTATGAAGCAGGCAAAATCGGGAATTCCACATCCTGCCCTAGAAGCAGCGTATGCGTCTCGCGGCAATTGCGCCTGCGGCGAGACTATAGGGCGGGATTTTTAGACTTGAAAATAATAAAAAGTGAGTTTGTTATTCCTTTTGTGGTTATTTGGTGGATGTCGTGGAGTGCTTTAGGGCGCTATCGCGAGCAAGCTCGCTCCTACATGACGTGGATTGGCTTCAGGCGAACGATGCAGCGTAGGCAAACAGTGCCGGGGCGCCGCCAGTGTGCAGGAACAGGATAGGACCATTGTCGAAACGCTGCCGGCCAATGCCATCGAGCAGTCCGGCCATGGCCTTGCCGGTGTAGACCGGGTCGAGCAACAGGCCGTCCTGGCTCGCCAGCAGCTTGACCGCAGCCAGGGTACCGGCGCTCGGCTCGCCATAGCGGGGGGCGAAGTACTCGTCCCACAGTTGTACCTTGAAACTCGCCGGCAGTTGGATCCCCAGCAGTTCGGCGGTGCGTTCGGCCAGGCCCTGGACCTTGGGGCGCTGGTCTTCATCGGTGCGCGAGACGGTGACCCCGATCACCGGTAGTTCCGGTAGCACTTCACTCAATGCCAGCGCCAGGCCGCTATGGGTGCCGGCACTGCCCGAGGCCAGGACCACGGCCGCAAATTGCAGGCCGGTGTCCTTGATCTGTTCGGCCAGTTCCAGCCCCGCCCGTACATACCCCAGCGCGCCTAAGGCATTGGAGCCGCCAATTGGCACCAGGTACGGCTGCTTGCCGCTGCTGCGCAGGCGCTCCGCCAGGGCTTGCAACTGTTGGTCGGCGTTGTCGAGGTTGTCCACTAGCTCGACCTTGGCATCGAACAGGTCCAGCAGCAGGCGGTTGCCGTTGCCCAGGTAGTTACTGTCATCCGTGCCGATCGGGTTTTCCAGCAGGGCGACGCAGCCCAGACCGAGCTTTGCGGCAATTGCCGCAGTCTGGCGCACATGGTTGGACTGGATGGCCCCGGCGGTGATCAGGGTGTCGGCGCCCTGGGCCAGTGCGTCGGCGGCCAGGTATTCGAGTTTGCGCAGCTTGTTGCCACCCATGGCCAGCGGCGTCAGATCGTCACGCTTGACGTAGACCTCGCGCCCCAGCCAGGTCGACAGCCGCTCGAGCTTTTCCAAGGGGGTGGCGTTGACGAGAAGATCCAGTCGGTGAAAGCGAGCAAGCTGTTGTTTGATCATGGGTCCGCACGGGTAGTAGGAGGTGTCTGGACTATAGGCAGGCCGTTTTACCCGGGCAACCGCCAATCGCATATTCCTAAAAGTGCTAAGGCTCGCACAATTCGTTCTTAATTGCGGTTTGTGACCATACCGTAAAGTGACTGCCATTCAGGCGGCCTGGTATGGGGCCGCTGCGTGCGAGGAGTTTTGACCGTGAGTGAGCGTTCCAGCCATTGGCAATTACAGACCATCGTCAGCCAACTGCGCGTAGCCCGTGACCAGTGGCGTGCGCAAAATGGTCGCAGCAGCGGTGAGCAGGGTGGTCGCGAGCTGCCATCGCGCGCAGCGATGGCGGAGATTCTCGAAGCCCTCTGTGGCGCCTTGTTCCCGATGCGCCTGGGGCCGGTGGACTTGCGTGAGGAGAGCGAGGACTTCTACGTCGGGCACACTCTGGACGTGGCCTTGAATGCCCTGCTGGGTCAGGCGCGACTGGAGTTGCGCTATGTCGCCAGGCAAACCGCCCAGGTCGATACCGAGGTCGAGGCACGGGCCATCAGCCTGATCCAGGATTTCGCCCTGGCCTTGCCCGAGTTGCGCGGCCTGTTGGACTCCGACGTGCTCGCCGCCTATCACGGCGATCCGGCAGCCCGCAGCGTCGATGAGGTATTGCTCTGCTACCCGGGGATCCTGGCGGTGATTCACCATCGCCTGGCGCACCACCTGTACCGAGCCGGCCTGCCGTTGCTGGCGCGGATCAGCTCGGAAATTGCCCACTCGGCCACCGGCATCGACATCCACCCGGGCGCGCAGATCGGCCGCAGCTTCTTCATCGACCATGGCACGGGCGTGGTGATCGGCGAGACCGCGATCATCGGCGAGCGCGTGCGCATCTATCAGGCTGTGACCCTGGGCGCCAAGCGCTTCCCGGCGGACGAGGACGGTCAGTTGCAGAAGGGGCATGCGCGTCACCCGATCGTCGAGGACGATGTGGTGATCTACGCCGGTGCGACCATCCTCGGACGGATCACCATCGGCAAGGGCTCGAGCATCGGCGGCAACGTCTGGCTGACCCGCAGCGTACCGCCAGGGAGCAACCTGACCCAGGCCAATCTGCAGCATGATGATGGGACGCAGAAGTAAGCCTGCGGAGTCTTTTGATCCTGGGTTTGGGGGGTGGATCCGTTGCTGCGGTGATGGCGGCTTAGGGTTGCGCCCTTACCCCTGACCCACCGCCATCGCGAGCATATTCAACATCGAAGGCGCCTGACCCACCGCCATCGCGGGCAAGCCCGCTCCCACAGGGCTTGTGAGACCTGGTAAATGGTGGCTGGCCATTTGCTAAATATCCGTTGAACGATTCCGTTCAACCTCACGTCATACCCTTCCTTGAGCTAGCGTACGAGAGTACCGCCGAGCCTTGGAATTAGTCCTTAGTGCCCTATCCATGTTTAACTTGAACGTTCATTCAAGTTAAACCGGTGGTTCGCTGCCCGCTCACAACAGGAGGCTTGCCTTTGCTGAGTCCGAAATTTACAGCCACGCTTTACCCACAGAAGGTGCACTGTCCATGAGTGCATCCGCTACCCCTCCCAGCGGTCAAATCCGCATGAATCCGCCGGTGTTTTATTTCGCGGCGAGTTTCATCCTGCTGTTCGGCCTGGTGGTCATCGCCTTCCCGCAGCAGTCCGGTGCCTGGCTCCTGGCAGCACAAAACTGGGCGGCCAACACGGTCGGCTGGTACTACATGCTGGCAATGACCCTGTATCTGGTCTTCGTGGTGGTCACCGCCTTGTCTGGCTACGGCAAGATCAAGCTCGGTGCCGACCACGACGAGCCCGAATTCAGTTACCTGTCCTGGGCCGGCATGCTGTTCGCCGCCGGCATCAGTATCACGCTGTTCTTCTTCTGCGTTTCCGAACCCCTGACGCATCTGTCGCTACCGCCCCAGGGCGAAGCCGGCACGGCCGATGCGGCGCGCCAGGCGATGCAGATTCTGTTCCTGCACTGGGGCCTGCACGGCTGGGGGGTGTTCGCCTTTGTCGGCATGGCCCTGGCGTACTTCGCCTACCGGCACAACCTGCCGCTGGCCCTGCGTTCGGCGCTGTACCCGCTGATCGGCAAGCGCATCAACGGCCCGATCGGCTACGCGGTGGATGGTTTTGGCATTATCGCCACGGTATTTGGCCTGGGCGCGGACATGGGCTTTGGCGTACTGCACCTCAACTCCGGCCTCGATTACCTGTTCGGCGTCGCGCACACCCAGTGGGTCCAGGTCGGGCTGATCACCTTGATGATGGGCGCGGCGATTATCGTCGCCGTCGCGGGTGTGGATAAGGGCGTGCGGGTGATGTCCGACATCAACATGCTGCTGGCCTGCGCGCTGTTGCTGTTCGTGCTGTTTGCCGGCCCCACCCAGCACCTGCTCAATACCTTGATCCAGAACCTTGGCGACTATCTGGGCGCCTTGCCGATGAAGAGTTTTGACCTCTACGCCTACGACAAGCCCAGCGACTGGCTGGGCGGCTGGACGGTGTTCTATTGGGCCTGGTGGATTGCATGGTCGCCCTTTGTCGGGCTGTTCATTGCGCGGATTTCCCGTGGCCGGACCATCCGTGAGTTTGTCTTCGGGGTGTTGCTGATTCCGCTGGGCTTCACCCTGGCGTGGATGTCGATCTTCGGCAACAGCGCCATCGACCAGGTACTCAACCACGGCATGAGCGCGCTCGGCATGTCGGCCATCGACAACCCGTCGATGACCCTGTACCTGCTGCTGGAAACCTACCCGTGGAGCAAGACGGTGATCGCCGTGACGGTGTTCATCAGCTTCGTGTTCTTTGTCACCTCGGCCGACTCCGGCACTGTGGTGCTCTCGACGCTGTCGGCCAAGGGCGGCAATGCCGATGAAGACGGGCCGAAATGGCTGCGGGTGTTCTGGGGGGCGATGACCGCGTTGGTGACCAGTGCGCTGTTGTTCGCCGGCAGCATCGACTCGTTGAAGTCGGCGGTGGTCCTGACCTCGCTGCCGTTCTCGATGATTTTGCTGTTGATGATGTGGGGGCTGCACAAGGCCTTCTATCTCGAGTCGCAGAAGAAGATCGCGCAGATGCACTCCTTGGCCCCGGTCTCGACCTCGCGCCGTGGCAAGGGCGGCTGGCGCCAGCGCTTGAGCCAGGCCGTGCACTTCCCGTCCCGCGATGAGGTGTATCGCTTCCTCGAGACCACGGTGCGTCCGGCGATCGAGGAAGTGACGGCGGTGTTCGTCGAGAAGGGGGTGAACGTGGTTGCACAGCCGGACCCGGCCAACGACAGCGTCAGCCTGGAAATCGGTCACGGCGACCAGCACCCGTTCATCTACCAGGTGCAGATGCGCGGCTACTTCACGCCGTCGTTCGCCCGTGGCGGCATGGGCCCCAAGGAGCTGCGCAACCGCCGTTACTACCGCGCCGAAGTGCACTTGAGCGAGGGCAGTCAGGACTACGACCTGATGGGCTACACCAAGGAGCAGATCATCAACGACATCCTCGACCAGTACGAGCGCCACATGCAGTTCCTGCACCTGGTGCGTTGATCGGGGCCGGGCTGCTCAGGTGTTGCTCATGGTCATGAACAACACCAGGGCAGCCACCGGCACGGCAAACACCATGAACCCCACCATCAACTCATGGATCACTGACTGCCCGCCAACCATCACGCCGATGGCGCCGTTGATTGTCGACAGCGCCAGCCACAGCACGACAAAACTGTAGGTCAGGGTCTGTGGGCTGAAGCCTAGCTGCTGGCCGATGAACAACATCAGCGCCAGCAGGGCCAGGCCGAAGGTGATGATGATGGTGCTGTGCATGGTCGTACACTCCTGTGCGTCCTATCGAGCATAGGCGTGCTTCGTCCAAATGCGGTTTAGACCTGCGTGTCGCCAGCCTGATCCAGTGCCCGCACAACCGACACATGGCGCCACGGGTTCGGGTATTTGTCGATGGGTTGGCTGAGGTGTTTGCACAGGCGCGTTAGCCGGTGGTCTGGAAAACAATCGCTGGTTTGCGGCCGGCTGTTTTATATCCTAGTGTGTATCGTGTGTATTGAATTGTATGCCTGCCGTGTACCGTTGTCATCGACGCTGATGACAAAGGGCAAAGGTGATGCGCAGTCGAGAAATGATCAGGATGATCGAAGAGGACGGTTGGTATTGGGTGGCAACTAAAGGCAGCCACCATCAATACAAACATCCGCGCAAACCAGGGAGAGTGACGATCAAGCACCCTGACGCGGATCTGCCCAAGGGAACAATTAACAGTATTTTGAAACAGGCGGGCCTTAAATGAACCCGCAATCTATCGATAAAAGTCCCGATGAGGGCGGATTGGAAGGGGCTATCTCCATGAAATTCCCAGTCGTGCTACACAAGGATCCCGACTCCGATTACGGCGTGATTATCCCGGATGTCGGCGGTTGTTTCTCCGCGGGTGAGACGGTTGCGCAGGCGTTGGATAACGTCAAAGAGGCACTGGCGCTGCATTACGAAGGGCTGGTCGCCGATGGCGATCCGTTACCTCAGGTGCATGAAATTGACCAACACTTCCAGAACCCGGATTACGCGGGTGGGATTTGGGCGGTGGTGGAATTTGACGTGACCCCGTATTTCGGCAAATCAGTGCGGTTTAACGCAACGTTGCCGGAGCAGTTGCTTGAGCGCATCGACCAGACCGTGAGGCGCGATCAGCGCTACAGCTCGCGTTCCGGTTTTTTGGCCGCGGCGGCGTTACGTGAGTTATCGGTTTAAACGCTGGGCCGGCCTGAGCAAACAGCCGATCGTTGCCGGCCCATGTCGGCCCCGGCAACAATTCGGTTAAAACGGCACATCCCCCAGCACCGTGGCCCGGTGCATCACGCGCCGGGCGGGGCGGTAGTCGTCCACTGCAAAGTGCTGGGTCACGCGGTTGTCCCAGAAGGCCACGTCGTCGGTCTGCCAGCGCCAGCGGATGGTGAATTCCGGGCGGGTGGCGTGGGCGAACAGCAGCTTGAGGATGGCTTCGCTTTCACTGTCCGAAAGCTCATTGATCCGGGTCGTGAAGCCTTCATTGACGAACAGCGACTTGCGCCCGCTGACCGGGTGCGTACGGACCACCGGGTGCGACAGCGGTGGGTTTTTCTTGCGCGTGGCTTCCCATTGTTCGAGCGCTTGCGCGGTGTTGCCAAAGCGCTCCAGCGGGAACGATTTGACGAAATCGTGGGTGGCGCTCAGGCCCTGCAACAGGACCTTGAGAGGCTCGGACAGGGCTTCATAGGCCGCGATGCCGCTGGCCCACAGGGTATCGCCACCAAATTCTGGCAACAGCTTGGCACTGAGTACTGCGCCCAGGGCCGGAGTCGGCAGGAAGGTCACGTCGGTGTGCCATACGGCGTTGTCGCGCACATCGGTTTGGGCCGTGTCGAGGATCAGCACTTCAGGTTGTTCCGGCACGTTGGGGTAAATCGGGTGAATGTGCAGGTCACCGAAGTTGGCGGCAAAACGCGCCTGTTGCTGCGGGGTGATCAGTTGATTGCGAAAGAACAGCACCTGATGCTTGAGCAGGGCTTGCTCGATGGCGTCGCGCTGCTCGACGTTCAGGGGCTGGGCAATATCGACGCCACTGATCTGCGCGCCGAGGGCATGGCTCAAGGGGGTGATGGTCAGGCTGCTCATGGGGCTCTCTTCAATCCGGGTGCCGAAGTGTCGGCATAGTCAATTCAATGGGTCTGGCCGTGCCACGGCACCAGTTTGCGTTGCAGGGCACGCAGGCCCATCTCCATGGCAAAGGCAATCAGCGCGATCACCAGGATGCCCAGGACCACGACGTCGGTGACCAGGAACTGCGCGGCCGACTGCACCATGAAACCCAGGCCGCTGGTGGCGGCAATCAGTTCGGCGGCGACCAGGGTCGACCAGCCCACGCCCAGGCCGATGCGCACACCGGTGAGAATGTCCGGCAAGGCGCTGGGCAAAATCACGTGGCGAATCAGTTGTGCCCGGGTTGCACCCAGCGACTGCGCGGCGCGCAATTTGGCGGGGTCGACGGTACGCACGCCGGTGGCGGTGGCGATGGCAATCGGCGCAAAGATCGCCAGGTAGATCAGCAGGACCTTGGACAGCTCGCCAATGCCGCACCAGATCACGATCAGGGGCAGATAGGCCAATGGTGGAATCGGCCGGTAGAACTCGATCAGCGGGTCGAGCACGCCCCGGGCGATGCGGTTGTGACCGATGGCAATGCCCACCGGTACGGCACTCAGCACGGCAAACCCCAGGCCCAGGCCAATACGCCCAAGGCTGGCGCCCAGGTGTTGCCACAAGGTCGAGTCCATATAGCCGCTGGTCGCCAGCAGCCAACCCTTTTGCAGCACCGCCGAGGGTGGCGGCAGGAACAGTGGTTCGATCAAACCGGTGGCGGTCACGGCCCACCACAGCGTGATCAGGCTGACCAGGGTCAGGACGCTGATCCAGCGGGTGCCGAGGCTGCGCCGCAGTGGCAGGGGACTGGTCGGGCTGGATGTCTTGGCCGATGCGGCCGGGATCTCATAAGTGCTCATGCGCGCTCCTGCCGCTGGGCGGCGCTGCGTTGCGAGAACACACGGGCGAGCACGTGTTCGCGGGTTTCAATGAAGCGCGGGTCGGATTTGATCGCCCGTGCCGATTCGCCGGCGGCATATCGCTGCCCGAAATCCAATGTCAGGCGTTCGACGATTTGCCCGGGGTTGGGCGCCAGCAGAATCAGGTCGGTGGCGAGGAACACCGCCTCTTCGATGTCATGGGTAATCAGGAATACCGGTTTGGCGGTGCGGCGCCAGACTTGCAGCAACAGCTCCTGCATCTGTTCGCGGGTGAAGGCGTCGAGGGCGCCGAAGGGTTCGTCCATCAGCAACACCCGTGGGTCGGCGGCAAGGGCGCGAGCCAGGCCGACGCGCTGTTTCTGACCGCCCGAGAGCTGCCAGATGCACCGGCTGTCAAAGCCTGCGAGGTCGACCAGGGCGAGCATTTCCCGCGCCCGGATTTCACGCTGGGCGCGGGGTACACCGGCCAGTTCGAGGCCGAAACCAACGTTGGCCAGCACATCCTGCCAAGGCAGCAATGCATCGTCCTGGAACACCACGCCGCGTTCGGCACCTGGGCCTTTGACAGGGACGCCGTCGAGGGTGATGCGCCCGGCGCTGGGCTCGACAAACCCGGCGATCAGGTTCAACAGCGAGGTCTTGCCACTGCCGGACGGGCCGAGGGCGACCAGCAGTTGCTGGGGCCCCAGGGTCAAGGAAATATCCGCCAGTACCGGTTCCGGGCTGCCTGGGTACTGTGCGCTGATGCGCTCCAGCTGTAGCAAGGCCATCGCGATGTGCTCCGATCAGTTGGTGATGTATTTGGCGCTGACGTAGGGCGCGTAGTCCGGCAGCACGGCCTCGACCTTGCCTTGTTCCTTGAGGAACGTGGCGGTGTCGGTAATGGCCTTGGTGGTCGGTGCACCCAGGGTGAGCACCTGATCA
Source organism: Pseudomonas sp. NPDC087626 (assembly GCF_044743405.1). Classification (NCBI taxonomy): domain Bacteria; kingdom Pseudomonadati; phylum Pseudomonadota; class Gammaproteobacteria; order Pseudomonadales; family Pseudomonadaceae; genus Pseudomonas; species Pseudomonas sp. NPDC087626. The sequence goes on along the minus strand of NZ_JBIUWJ010000004.1, from coordinate 95,425 downwards.
GCCGCCAGCGGGTAGACGTTGCCTTGCAGCAGCAGCGGAATGTCGCTGGCCTTGGCACCAGACAGCTTCACCAGCTTGTCGACGTTGCCCTGGTTGGCGAGCCAGGCTTGCGGGTCTTTGCGATAGTCGGCGTAGGCATCGAGGGTGACTTTGGCGAAGGCGGTGACGATTTCCGGGTGCTTCTCGGCGAAGTCCTTGCGCACGATCCAGGCATCGAAAGTCGGAGCGCCGAACTTGGCCAGTTCGCCGGAGGTGATCAGCACCTTGCCGTTTTCCTTGGCAACGCCCAGGGCCGGGTCCCAGACGTAGGTGGCGTCGATGTCACCGCGTTTCCACGCCGCGATGATCGCCGGCGGGGCGAGGTTGAGCACGGTGACTTTCGAGGGGTCGATGTTCCAGTGCTTGAGCGCGGCCAGCAGGCTGTAGTGACCGGTGGAGACAAAGGGCACGGCGATCTTCTTGCCGACCAGGTCTTGTGGGGTCTTGATCCCGGAACCGTCGCGGGCGACCAGGGCTTCGGCGGCGCCGATCTGGGTGGCGATAAGGAACGTCTGGACTGGGACTTTGCGGGTAATTGCCGCGGTCAGCGGGCTGGAACCCAGGTAGCCGATCTGCACGTCGCCGGAGGCGATGGCGGCGATGATGTCGGCACCGTTGTCGAATTTGCGCCAGTCGATCTTGGCGTTGGTAGCTTTTTCGTAGGCGCCGTCGGCCTGAGCCACTTTGGCCGGGTCAACGGTGGTCTGGTAGGCGACAGTGACGTCGGCCGCCTGGGCGAAAAAGCTCGCGGCAGCCAGGGACGCGGCCGCCAGGAGGCGTAGGGGGAAGTGCAGTTTCATCATCGAGTCCTCATCAGGCGGCCGGGATTTCGGCGAGTGATGAGACTAAATGATCTAAGAATTCGAAAATAAATAACTTTTTCGAATTAGCTTATGTGAAGAAAGCTTGAGGAGCGACCGCTACGCGGTCATCGCGAGCAGGCTCGCTCCCACATGGGTTTAATGGTGATTGCACGATTGTGCTCACACCGAGAATCCACTGTGGGAGCGAGCTTGCTCCGGGCGCAGTTGCGACGATAACGTGCGCAGGACCTTCGGCGGTTAGTTACTGATCGCCAGAATACTCGCCTGATACGAGCCGACAAACACATCAAAGTCACCGACCTCGTTCTGTTCCAGCTCGGTTTGTTGCTCCAGGGACGCGCGGGCCGCAGCTTCGAACCGGGCCTGTTCTGCGGCAGGAAGCGGTTGGCTACGGAAGAACTCGGCGTGGGCCTGGCTCTGGCGCAGGGAGAACTGGGCGAAGCTTTCCTTGTGCTCGTTCATCGCCGCCAGCACCTGAGCGGACGGGGTCAGGGACGGGTCCTTGATCTTCGCCAGCTGTGCATCGAGGGCTTTGCTGTGGGTGTCAGCGCCATGGCTCTGGTCCAGCAATGCAGCCACCGGGGCGATTTTTTCCAGCAGTTCGAAGGCCCATTCCTTCATGTCCACCGGCTGCCCATCGCGCTGCAGTTGCAGGCCCGGACGGCGCCCGTCCTTGACCACGCTGAGGAAGTTCGAGGTGGCGTTGCTACAGGTGTTGCTGGTCAGCAGCGGGCTGTCGTTCAGCGCGCAGTACAGCAGGAAGGCGTCCAGGAAACGTGCTTCGGGCAGGTCGATGCCGGTCGGCAGGAACGGGTTGATGTCCAGGAGGCGCACTTCAACGTACTGGATGCCCCGGGCCACCAGGGCCTGGATCGGCCGCTCGCCGGTGTAGGTCACACGTTTGGGGCGGATGTTGGAGTAGTACTCGTTCTCGATCTGCAGGATGTTGGTGTTGAGCTGGACCCATTCCCCGTCCTTGTGGGTGCCGACTTCCACGTAGGGCGCATAGGGTGTGGCCACCGCTTTGCGCAGGCTGTCGGTGTAGCTGTCCAGGTCGTTGTAGCACGGCGTCAGGCCGGCCTGGGCGTTGCTCTGGTAACCCAGGTCGCTCATGCGCAGGCTGGTGGCGTAAGGCAGGTACAGGGTGTCGGCGTCCAGTTGTTCCAACTGGTGCGAACGACCGCGCAGGAAACCGGCGTCGAGTGCCGGCGAGGCCCCGAACAGGTACATCAGCAACCAGCTGTAGCGCCGGAAGTTGCGGATCAGGGCGATGTAGGCCGAGGACTGATAGTCGCGATCGGTACCGACAAACCCTTCGGATTCCTTGAGCAGCGGCCAGAGCTTCTCCGGCAGCGAAAAGTTGTAGTGAATCCCGGCAATGCACTGCATGGTCTTGCCGTAGCGCAGGGCCAGGCCCTTGCGGTAGACGTACTTGAGCTGACCGATGTTGGAGGTGCCGTAGTAGGCGATCGGGATGTCTTCCTCGGCCGGCAACGGGCACGGCATCGATGGACTCCACAGGTACTCGTTGCCGAGTTTGCTGTAGGCAAAGCGATGAATGCTGTCCAGGCTCGCCAGGGTATCTGCCGGGTCCGGCAGGGCGGGCGTGATGAACTCCAGCAGCGACTCGGAATAGTCGGTGGTGATTTGTTCGTTGGTCAGCGCGGAACCCAATTCTTCCGGGTGCGGCGTTTGCGCCAGGCGACCTTCGCTGGTCACGCGCAGGCATTCACGTTCGATGCCGTGAAGGCACTGTTCGAGCAGAGAGAGGTTAGCGCGCTCACCGAGCAGAGCCAGGCGGCGGTTGAGAAGTTCGCTCAAGTTGGATTCCTTCACGCGTCAGTCGCCCCAATATGGGGGTGGGCAAGACGGTCTACAAGGGTGAAGTGGAAACTGGCGTTTTCGCCTGGTTTTTTCGCCGCACAGGCCTCATGCCGGTCGGTCGGCAACTGCACAATCCCTGTGGGAGCGAGCTTGCTCGCGATGAGGGCGTCTCAGTCAACATTAACGTCGTCTGACACACCGCCATCGCGAGCAAGCTCGCTCCCACAGGTTGCATTGCGCTGAAATTAACCCAGATCGATGAGCGACATCTACAGGACAGCGAATGTGCCTTGTGCTTTTGCGACCAGTTTGTCGCCTTGCATCACGTCGGCCTCGACCACCAACGTGCGCCGGCCCGGGTGCAGCACCCGGGCCGTGCACAGCACCTCGCCGTCCGAGACGGCGCGGATGTAGTTGATCTTGCACTCGATGGTCGCGCTCTGCTGGTCAAAGCCATGCACGCTGGAACAGGCCAGCCCCATGGCAATGTCCACCAGGCTGAACAGGGCCCCACCGTGCAGCTTGCCACCGCGATTGCGCAGCTCTGGCGCAAGGCCCAGGGCGACTTGCGCGACCCCGGTTTCCAGGCTGTGCAAACGGCAACCCAAGAGCTTGAAGAAGGCGCTTTCGGACAACCCGGCAGGGACCTCCATCAGCGTTTCTTCAATTGCTTGGCGTTGGCAAACAGCGACGCCATGGCGTTGTTGCTTGGCGCGGTCGCCGGGGTTTCCTTGCGCGGTGCGTTGTTCGAAGACTGGCGTGGAGCCGAGCCTGGACGTGCACCACGGGCACCGTCGATCTTCTCGCCGGGGGTGTCGCTCATGCGCATCGACAGGCCCACGCGTTTACGCGGAATGTCGACTTCCATGACTTTGACCTTGACCACGTCACCGGCTTTCACCGCTTCCCGCGGGTCCTTGATGAACTTCTCGGAAAGCGCGGAGATATGCACCAAACCGTCTTGATGCACGCCGATATCCACAAATGCGCCGAAGTTGGTCACGTTGGTCACCACGCCTTCGAGGATCATCCCCAGCTGCAGGTCCTTGAGGTCTTCGACGCCTTCCTGGAACTCGGCGGTCTTGAACTCGGGACGCGGGTCGCGGCCAGGTTTTTCCAGCTCTTGCAGGATGTCGGTGACGGTTGGCAGGCCGAAGGTTTCGTCGGTGTATTTCTTCGGGTCCAGGCGCTTGAGAAAGCTTGCGTCGCCAATCAGCGAGCGGATATCACGGTCGGTCTCAGCGGCAATGCGCTGTACCAGCGGATAGGCTTCCGGGTGCACCGCCGAGGAGTCCAGCGGGTTGTCGCCGTTCATTACACGCAGGAAACCGGCGGCCTGTTCGAAGGTTTTTTCTCCCAGGCGGGCGACCTTCTTCAGTGCGGCGCGGGTCTTGAATGCGCCGTGTTCGTCGCGGTGGCTGACGATGTTCTGCGCCAGGGTCGCGTTGAGGCCGGAGATGCGTGCCAGCAGCGCCACGGAGGCGGTGTTGACGTCGACCCCGACGGCGTTCACGCAGTCTTCGACCACCGCGTCCAGGCCACGCGCAAGTTTCAACTGCGACACGTCGTGCTGGTACTGGCCGACGCCGATCGACTTCGGATCGATCTTCACCAGTTCCGCCAGCGGGTCCTGCAGGCGCCGGGCAATCGACACCGCGCCACGGATCGATACGTCCAGATCCGGGAATTCCTTGGAGGCTAGCTCCGAGGCCGAGTACACCGAAGCACCGGCTTCGGAGACCATGACCTTGGTCATTTTCATCGCTGGGTATTTTTTGATCAGGTCGGCGGCCAGCTTGTCGGTTTCCCGGCTGGCGGTGCCGTTACCGATGGCGATCAGGTCAACCGAGTGCTTGGCGCACAAGGCCGCCAGCACCGCGATGGTCTGGTCCCACTTGTTATGCGGCACGTGCGGGTAGACCGTGGCGTGGTCGAGCATCTTGCCGGTGGAGTCGACCACCGCGACCTTGCAGCCGGTGCGCAGGCCCGGGTCCAGGCCCAGGGTGGCGCGCGGGCCGGCCGGGGCGGCTAGCAGCAGGTCGTGCAGGTTGTGGGCAAAGACGTTGATGGCTTCGGTTTCGGCGCCGTCACGCAGCTCGCCCAGCAGGTCGGTTTCCAGGTGGGTGTAGAGCTTGACCTTCCAGGTCCAGCGCACCACTTCGCCCAGCCATTTGTCGGCCGGGCGGTTCTGGTTGGCGATGCCGAATTGCTGGCCGATCATGCCTTCGCACGGGTGCATGGTGCCCGGCAGTTCGTCGCCGACTTTCAGCGCGGAGCTGAGGATGCCTTCGTTGCGGCCGCGGAAAATTGCCAGTGCGCGGTGCGACGGCATGCTTTTGAGGGGTTCATCGTGTTCGAAGTAATCGCGGAACTTGGCACCTTCCTCTTCCTTGCCGGCGATCACGCGGGCACTGAGGGTGGCTTCCTGCTTGAGGTAGCTGCGCAACTTGTCGAGCAGGTTGGCGTCTTCGGCGAAGCGCTCCATGAGGATGTACTTGGCGCCTTCGAGGGCCGCCTTGACGTCGGCCACGCCTTTCTCGGCATCGACGAAGCGCGCGGCTTCGGCGTCTGGCGCGAGGGTCGGGTCGTTGAACAGGCCGTCGGCCAGCTCGCCGAGGCCGGCTTCCAGGGCGATCTGGCCCTTGGTACGGCGCTTTTGCTTGTACGGCAGGTACAGGTCTTCGAGGCGGGTCTTGGTGTCGGCGAGCTTGATGTCACGCTCGAGTGCCGGGGTCAGCTTGCCTTGCTCCTGGATGCTGGCCAGGATGCTGATGCGCCGTTCGTCGAGTTCTCGCAGGTAGCGCAGGCGCTCTTCCAGGTGTCGCAACTGGATGTCATCGAGGCTGCCGGTCACTTCTTTCCGGTAGCGGGCGATGAAGGGCACTGTGGAGCCTTCATCGAGTAGCGCGACGGCCGCTTCGACCTGTTGTGGGCGGACACCGAGTTCCTCGGCGATGCGGCTGTTGATGCTGTCCATAAAACCACCTGACAAATTGTGAAAGCAGGCTCGCGGGCGCAGTGACTAGGCCCGGCGAGTCTGGTTGAGCGGCCTGGCCTGCGCCGCTACCTGGATCAAAAGGCATCCCATTGACCCGTGAAATCGAAAAATTACTGCCCGGCGCGGAAAAATAAAAAGCCGCCACAGACGGTAACGATCTGACGTTGCCTGACACAAAAGGCCGCGCATTATAACCAGCGTTCCGCGCTTCGGGGGCTAAAGCAACCTGTAGGCACAATGCCTGTATCGCTGGCGGTAGAGGAAAAATCTGCTAACAATGCACACGGTGCGTATAACGGCAGCTACGCCATAATGCGCGCCGAGATCAAAGGAGCATCCAATGAGCAGCACTGCACAAACTGCTGAAGGCGAAAAAATTCTAATCGTTGACGACGATCCGGGGCTCAGCAGCCTGCTGGAACGTTTTTTCGTCAGCAAGGGCTACCGTGCCCGCGCCGTACCGAACACCGAACAGATGGATCGTCTGCTGGCCCGTGAAGTGTTCAACCTGGTCGTCCTCGACCTGATGCTGCCCGGTGAAGACGGCCTGACCGCCTGCCGCCGCCTGCGTGGCGCGAACAACCAGATCCCGATCATCATGCTCACCGCCAAGGGCGACGAGTTGAGCCGCATCAAGGGCCTGGAGCTGGGAGCCGATGATTACCTGGCCAAGCCGTTCAATCCGGACGAGCTGATGGCGCGCGTCAAGGCGGTCCTGCGCCGTCAGTCGACACCGGTGCCGGGCGCGCCGGGCAGCGAAGACGAAAGCGTGAGCTTCGGTGACTACGAGCTGTCATTGGCCACCCGCGAACTCAAGCGCGGCGATGAAGTACACATGCTCACCACGGGTGAGTTCGCGGTCCTCAAGGCGCTGGTGATGAACGCGCGCCAGCCGCTGACCCGCGACAAGCTGATGAATCTGGCCCGTGGCCGCGAATGGGATGCCCTGGAGCGTTCCATCGATGTACAGATCTCCCGCTTGCGCCGGATGATCGAACCCGACCCTTCCAAGCCACGTTACATCCAGACTGTCTGGGGTGTGGGCTACGTGTTCGTTCCGGACGGCACTGCGACCAAGTGATCAGTCATTTGTAGGAGCGAATCGGCCGGATAGTGCGTTATCCGGTTGATTCGTGATCCGCAACTCTGCGAGTCTCTCTCGCTCCTGCAAAGTGTGTAGCTGTGTCCTATGAAAACCCCTGTGTGGTTCCCTCAGAGTTTCTTCTCCCGCACCCTCTGGCTGGTGCTGATCGTCGTGCTTTTTTCCAAGGCGCTGACCCTGGTTTATCTATTGATGAACGAGGACGTGCTGGTGGATCGTCAGTACAGCCACGGTGTCGCCCTGACACTGCGCGCGTACTGGGCCGCCGACGAAACCAACCGAGCTGAAATTGCCGACTCCGTCGGATTGATCCGTGTGGTCGGCGCTGGCGTGCCCGACGGTGAGCAGCATTGGCCCTACAGTGAAATCTACCAACGGCAGATGCAGGCCGAACTGGGCGGCGACACCGAAGTGCGCCTGCGCATGCACGCACCGCCAGCGCTCTGGGTGCGGGCGCCGAGCCTGGGAGATGGCTGGCTGAAAGTGCCGCTGTACCCGCATCCGCTGCGGGGCCAGAAAATCTGGAGCGTGCTGGGTTGGTTCCTCGCCATCGGACTGTTATCCACCGCCTCGGCGTGGATCTTCGTCAGCCAACTCAACCAGCCCCTCAAGCGCCTGGTGGATGCCGCGCGGCAACTGGGGCAGGGCCGCAGCGTGCGGCTGCCGATCAGCGACACGCCCAGCGAGATGGCCGAAGTGTATCGGGCCTTCAACCAGATGGCCGAGGATGTCGAGCAGGCAGGGCGTGAGCGTGAGTTGATGCTGGCGGGGGTGTCCCATGACCTGCGTACGCCCCTGACCCGCTTGCGCCTGTCGCTGGAGCTGATGGGCGGCCACAACGACCTGACGGACGACATGGTGCGCGACATCGAGGACATGGACGCGATTCTCGACCAGTTCCTGGCATTCATTCGTGATGGTCGCGACGAGTCGGTGGAGGAGGTCGACCTGAGCGACCTGGTGCGTGAAGTGGCGGCGCCCTACAACCAGAACGAAGAACGCGTGCGCCTGCGCCTGGAGCCGATCCAACCGTTTCCGCTGCGTCGGGTATCGATGAAGCGCCTGCTGAACAACCTGATCGGCAACGCCTTGCATCACGCTGGTAGCGATGTCGAGGTGGCGGCTTACGTCTCGGGGGATGTCAGCGCTCCGTACGTGGTGCTGAGTGTCATGGATCGCGGGGCCGGTATCGATCCGGCGGAGCTGGAGGCGATCTTCAACCCGTTCACCCGCGGCGACCGTGCCCGGGGCGGCAAGGGCACCGGGTTGGGGTTGGCCATCGTCAAGCGGATTGCTTCGATGCATGGCGGCAATGTCGAGCTGCGCAACCGCTCCGGTGGTGGCCTGGAGGCGCGGGTGCGGTTGCCGTTGGGGTTGATGTTGCCTCGGGATGCGGTATAGGCGCAGCTGCGAGCTATGAGCTGCGAGCTGCGAGCTGCGAGCTACAAGCTACAAGAGGATCTATGTTGCTCCTCTCTTGCCGCTTGAAGCTTGAAGCTTGAAGCTCGCCGCTCGCCGCTCGCCGCTGCCCTCACCCCTTCCCTTTGGTCCGGGTCATGTTCGGTCCACCGTTCTTCTCCAGATGCTGGATGATCATCCCCGCCACGTCCTTGCTGGTGGTGGTTTCGATCCCTTCCAGGCCCGGTGAGGAGTTCACTTCCATCACCAGCGGTCCGTGGTTGGAGCGCAGGATGTCGACGCCGGCCACCGCCAGGCCCATGACCTTGGCCGCGCGCAGTGCCGTCATGCGTTCTTCCGGGGTGATCTTGATCAGGCTGGCGCTGCCGCCACGATGCAGGTTGGAGCGGAACTCGCCCGGCTTGGCCTGACGCTTCATCGCCGCAATCACCTTGTCGCCGACCACGAAGCAGCGGATGTCCGCGCCACCGGCTTCCTTGATGTATTCCTGGACCATGATGTTCTGCTTGAGACCCATGAACGCCTCGATCACCGACTCGGCGGCGGTCGCTGTTTCGCATAGCACCACGCCGATGCCCTGCGTCCCTTCCAGCACTTTGATCACCAGGGGCGCGCCATTGACCATGTCGATCAAGTCAGGGATGTCGTCCGGCGAGTGGGCAAAACCGGTGACCGGCAGGCCGATGCCACGGCGTGACAGCAACTGCAACGAGCGCAGTTTGTCCCGCGAGCGGGCAATCGCCACCGACTCGTTGAGCGGGAACACGCCCATCATTTCGAACTGGCGCAACACCGCGCAACCATAAAAGGTCACCGACGCGCCGATCCGCGGGATCACGGCGTCGAACCCTTCCAGGGGTTTGCCGCGGTAGTGGATCTGCGGCTTATGGCTGGCAATGTTCATATAGGCGCGCAGGGTATCGATCACCACCATCTCATGGCCGCGTTCGGTCCCGGCTTCAACCAAACGACGAGTGGAATACAGACGCGGGTTCCGCGACAGCACAGCGATCTTCATGCAACACCTGTGGAGGAGAGAGTGGACACCGGGAACACCGGCTTGTCTTGAACGTACTTGATGCCGGGATTGACCACCAACTGGCCGTCGATCAGGGCCTTGGAGCCGAGGAGCAAGCGATAACGCATGGACTTGCGGCAGGCGAGGGTGAACTCGACTCGCCAGACCCGATCACCGAGTGCCAGGGTGGTGCTGATCACGTAGCGCACCTGCGCGTGACCATTGGAGCTCTTGATGGTTTTTCGTGTCACCAGCGGCGCTTCACAGCGACGGTGGCGCAACTGCACCACCGTGCCCAGGTGTGCGGTAAACCGCACCCACTTCTCGCCATCGCGCTCGAACGGCTCGATCTCGGTGGCGTGCAGGCTGGAGGTGCTGGCACCGGTGTCGATTTTCGCACGCAGGCCCGCAACTCCCAGATCAGGGAGCGCCACCCACTCGCGCAGACCGACAACGGTCAAATGGTCAAATGTCTTCAAATGTGCTCAACCGGTGAGATACCCGCTCGCACCGCAACGCGGTCGAATGGGCGGTATTCACGCAGAATAGTGGTTAAAAGGCGACAGATATCTACAGCCCGGATTGCCGCTCCTCGGATGCGGCCTGAGGAGGTGGGGCATTGTATGCTGCGGCGGTGAAATTCATGGCATGACAGAAACGGTAGTACAGTTCAGAAATATTTCAGAATGAGGAAAACCCATGGCACAAAAAAGCGAAGAGGACGACAAAGTCCGTCTCGATAAGTGGTTGTGGGCGGCGCGCTTTTACAAAACCCGCGCGCTGGCCAAGGCCGCCATCGAGAGTGGCAAGGTGCATTGTCGAGGTGAGCGCTGCAAGCCAGGCAAGGAGCCGCGTGTCGGTGATGAGTTACAGATCCGCATCGGATTTGAAGAACGCACGGTGGTGGTTCAGGCGCTATCGATTGTTCGGCGCGGCGCCCCAGAGGCCCAGGCGCTGTACGCGGAGACCGACGCCAGTATCGTCAAGCGCGAGAATGCCGCGGCACTGCGCAAGGCCGGCGCCCTGAGTGTCACTACCGACGGCAAGCCGAGCAAGAAACAGCGCCGTGACCTGTTCAAGTTTCACGGCAGCAGCCACGAATAGCGGACCAGGGATCGCCACCTGCAGGTGGCGATCCTTGCGGCGATGATTCAATCAGTTGGTAGGTACATTTCGCACTACGCTCATCCGCGAAACCACCGGCAACTGGCCCAGTAACTTGAAAAGTGGCGCGGTCAGCCGCATAAAGAACTCCGACGCCCTGGCAGCGAACGGCGTGTAGTAACCCCAGCCTAATGCCCAGACCGCCAGCAGCATACCGCCGATGTAATCGTCCTGGCCCCAGTGGGCGCCAGCTACCAGGCGCGGCAGCATGAACAGCAGGGCCAAGCTCCAGACCGTCAGCCATTGCCCCAGGGTACGGCTGAACAGGCTCATGAACAGTGCCCAGATAATCAGCACCGAGGCATGGTCCCCGGGAAAGCTCTGGCTGGAACGGTCCTTGAGCTCCCAGGTCTTTTCCAGGCCCGGGAAGTAGTCGCTCATCTGCACCGCGCCGGCAATCACCATCGACGGGCTCTGGTGCTGCCAGCCCAGGTGCGCGGCGACTTTGGAGAACAGGGTACGGATCACCAGCATCAGCAACAGAATGGCGAAGAAGCCAAAAAAAGCGCGGCGCACATCGCCGGCCCTGAACACCCAGTTGCCGCGAATCAGCAGCGCCAGCAGGATCACCCCGACCACCGCGTCAAAGGGTCTCAGGCTGGCAACCGCCCAGATGTGCAGCCAGGTCGGATTGGTCGCCAGGGGGTCATTGAGTAAATGAAAAAGCCACTCGTCGAAAATCACACACAGCATCTGCCCCGCGGGCCATAACCAGAAGCCCAGCAGGGCCAGCGGGACTAAATTACACAGCGTCAATCGGCCGAGGTCCCACCTTGCTTGGAACAGACTCGGATTGTTCATAAAATGCCTCCCATGGCGATAAATCACGCACCAAAATAGTGCGAGAAGCTGATTTTCGGCCCTTGCACACATTTTGTCATCACTTCAGATACCCAGACCTATGACTGATCTACCGGATACCGACTACACCCAGCGCTTCATTTTTGATGACAGCGATACCCGTGGCGAACTGGTTGCGCTGGAGCGCAGCTATGCCGAAGTCCTCGCCAAGCACCCCTACCCGGAGCCGGTGGCGCAGATGCTTGGCGAGCTGATGGCGGCTGCGTCGCTGTTGGTCGGCACCTTGAAGTTCGATGGTTTGCTGATCCTTCAGGCGCGTTCCGAAGGCCCGGTGCCACTCTTGATGATCGAGTGCTCGAGCGAGCGGGAAATCCGTGGCCTGGCGCGTTACGAAGCTGATCAGATCGCCCCTGATGCGACCCTGGCGGACATGATGCCCAATGGCGTCCTGGCACTGACTGTCGACCCGACCCAGGGCCAGCGGTATCAGGGCATCGTCGATCTTGATGGTGCGACCCTGTCGGAATGCTTCACTAATTACTTCGTCATGTCCCAGCAGGTTGGTACCCGCTTCTGGCTGCATGCCGATGGCCGTCGGGCTCGTGGTCTGCTGCTGCAGCAACTGCCGGCCGACCGCCTGAAAGACGACGAAGAACGTGCCGCCAGTTGGCAGCACATCACGGCGCTGGGTGGCACCTTGACTGCCGATGAACTGCTCAGCCTGGACAACGAAACCGTGCTGCACCGTCTCTACCACGAAGAGCAGGTGCGCCTGTTTGATGTGCAGAAATTGCGCTTTCGTTGCAGCTGTTCCCGCGAGCGTTCCGGCAACGCCCTGGTCAGCCTCGGCCTGGAAGATGCCCAGGCGTTGGTCGTCGAACATGGCGGCAATATCGAGATCGATTGCCAGTTCTGCAACCAGCGCTACCTGTTCGACTCGGCCGATATCGGCCAATTGTTCGCCGGTGCGGGTGTGGATACGCCGTCAGATACTCGTCACTAAAACGTTTCAGCGCAGGTAAATTCACTGCTTTGTTCCGGATTAACGCCGTACTGACGGGAGGACCCTACTCTTTTCAGGCTTTTCTGGCATAATCCGGCCCACTTTTTTCGCGGTAGTAGTGCGGGACTTTCTACTACAAAACGTTCGGAGCACTCGGCCACTGGCCGACGGGGAACCTCATGACGCAAGCCAATAACGCCGTATACACCGATCTGAGTGTTGACGATCTGGTCAAAGAAGCCCTGCAGCGCGGTGAAGGCGTGCTTGCCGATACTGGCGCGCTGGTCGTAGAAACCGGTCACCGCACCGGTCGTTCGCCGGTCGACCGTTTCATCGTTGAAGAGCCGTCCACCCAGGCAGCCATTGCCTGGGGCCCGATCAATCGCAAGTTCCCGGCCGACAAGTTCGATGCCCTGTGGGCTCGCGTCGAGGCTTTCAACAACGCGCAAGAGCATTTCGTTTCCCACGTTCACGTTGGTGCTGCCCAAGACCACTACCTGGCCGTGAAAATGACCACCCAGACTGCCTGGCAGAATCTGTTCGGTCGTTGCCTGTTCATCAACCCGGCCCAGTACAACCCGGCCGGTCGTGAAGAATGGCAAGTGCTCAACGTGGCCAACTTCGAGTGCGTGCCAGAGCGCGACGGCACCAACTCCGACGGTTGCGTGATCCTCAACTTCGCACAGAAGAAAGTACTGATCGCCGGCATGCGTTACGCCGGTGAAATGAAGAAAGCCATGTTCTCGGTACAGAACTTCCTGCTGCCGGCCGCTGACGTGCTGCCAATGCACTGCGCCGCCAACATCGGCGAAGAAGGCGACGTGACCCTGTTCTTCGGTCTGTCGGGCACCGGCAAAACCACCCTGTCGGCCGACGAAAGCCGTTACCTGATCGGTGACGACGAACACGGCTGGGGTGAAGGCGTGGTGTTCAACATCGAAGGCGGTTGCTATGCCAAGTGCATCGACCTGTCCGAGAAGAACGAGCCGGTTATCTGGAAAGCCATCAAGCACGGTGCAGTCCTGGAAAACGTCGTGATCGACGACGCCAAGCACGCCGACTACGCCGATGTCAGCCTGACCCAGAACAGCCGCGCCGCGTACCCGCTGGAGCACGTTGCCAAGCGTTCCGAGCAGAACCTGGGTGGCGAGCCAAACGCTGTGATCTTCCTGACCTGCGACCTGACCGGCGTTCTGCCGCCAGTGTCGATCCTCAACGAAGAACAAGCGGCCTACCACTTCCTGTCCGGCTACACCGCTCTGGTGGGCTCGACTGACCTGGGTTCGGGCAGCGGCATCAAGTCGACCTTCTCCACCTGCTTCGGCGCACCGTTCTTCCCGCGTCCGGCTGGCGAATACGCAGAGCTGCTGATCAAGCGCATCCGCGGCTTCGGTTCCAAGGTCTACCTGGTCAACACCGGCTGGACCGGCGGCGGCTACGGCGTCGGCAAGCGTTTCAACATCCCGACTACCCGTGCGGTGATCGCAGCGATCCAGAGCGGCGCTCTGATCGGCACCGAGACCGAGCACCTGGACACCGTCAACCTCGACGTGCCAGTGGCCGTACCGGGCGTTGAGACTGGCCTGTTGAACCCACGCAACACCTGGGCTGACAAAGCCGCCTACGACGAAGCTGCCAAGGCCCTGGCCGGCCTGTTCATCGAGAACTTCAAGAAGTTCGACGTGAGCGACGCCATCAAGGCTGCAGGTCCTAAGCTGTAAGTGTTGGTCTGATGCAAACAAAGCCGCCCCTCGGGGCGGCTTTTTTGTGCCTGTGATTGAAGCGCTGCACAATCAGCGAATATCCAGGTAGCTGGACTGCTCAAACACCAGGCTCGCACTCAGCCCTGCCTTCGGCTGCAGGGTCGGACCCTGGACCGTAGAGAAGGCGGTGCCTTTGCTGCCATGGGAGACGTAACGCTCGCCCTGTTCCTGCTCGGTGATGTAGGTATAGGACTCTTTGCGCATGCGTACGTAATCGGCCTCGGCTTGTTCGATGGCATTGTGGTGGTTCTGCAGATCGGCAGTCGACAGCTGGAGCATCTTGTCGAGCTTAACGCCCCAGCGGGTCAGGCAGCGCTCGGCGAAGTGGCGAACGATCAGGCCGGGTTCCGGCAATTGTTTCGGACCACGGGTACCCTTGAGGGAAGCGTTGCCGGCCAAGGTGCCGTGGCGGCCGGCCATGGGGTAGATATGGGTCCTGGTGCTGTTGTGAGTCTGCGGGATAACGCAGCAAAACCATTTGGAGCGTTCGTCGCGGGCAAAAAAGCCAACATACTCTTTGACGTTGGCGCCAAGTGTCACCCGCTCAGGCTGAAAATTCAGGGGGCCGGGAACAGGGTCGACGGCAAAGATATTCACCGGTACCTGCTTCAGTTCAGGATCATCGAGCATCATGTTGGCCAACATGTGACAACTTACCGCGCCGCGACTCCAGCCAACAAGATTGACAGTGGTCGGGATAATACCGTCCTTGCGGAACATTTTGATTATTTGTTCCTGTAACTCCTGTTGGCTTACCGGACGTTTGCCGTAATTGTACTTGCGCCAGAACCATGAGCCGACTTTTTTGACCTCTTCAATGGGAATGCCGGCAGCTTTCAGGCGATTATATTCTTCTTCGCTTAGTTCGAGGCGTTGCCAGGAACTCTGGCCCTTGATGAGTTGCAGGGCGTGCTTGACGTTTTCTGCCCAGCCACTGCCGAACAGGCTTCCGGCCACGCCGTATTCTTTGGACTTGTAGAACATTTCGTCGGCTTGCAAGTTGCTGGTGCCGGGGCCGTCGATTACTGCCCATTCGGCAAACTCTCGACTAAGTTCGTGGCTGGCCAGGGTGGAAACAAGTTCGCCGTTCCAGTACGTATCATTCGTAGCGTCGAATTTAGTCGAGCCGGTTCCGCAGAAATATACAGTTAATGTGGTCATTGGGGGCTGCCTTAATATTTTTAATGAATAGGCAGGTTAGGTTTGAATAGCTAAGTATGGAAGGCACTTAGTGTTGCTGGGTTTTAGTGTGTGTGGATAACTTCAAGTTTGTTTTGGCATGCGCTGTTGCATGACTTCAAGCAAGTCACTGCCGTCTTGAATCAATAGATATAACGCGTTGACGATATGCGAAATATCCTTGACGTCCGCCTGGTTGAAACACAGGCAGTAAAAGGTTTCCAGCAAGTTGCTGGCGGCGCGGATGCGTTGTTGAGCCGCGTCGAGCAGAGCCTGGGGAGTGGCGTGGGTGTCGATGACCAGTACCGGGGTATCGCCGGCGGCAGAGCTCAGCCGACGATAGCGCTCGAAAAACGGAGTTAAGGTGCTCATGGGCAAGGTTCCGGTAGGCATATACGAAATCGCTCGGTAAGGGGCGGTTGCGCCTTGCTGCAAACTATAGGGAGTGCTGGCAAGGCGCAGCAAGATGGCCTGCATGGACGGCTGTTGTAGGGGAATTACACGACGATCGGAAGCTGGCCTACAGGCGTTTCGCGGTTTTTTTGGGCGGATGGCCAAGACGCGGATTTCCCCCGTGTTGGGTAGGTTTGACGCTTGGCGTGACGGCGTCAGCTCGACAAAACTGAGTAGGATGTTTCGCATTGAAATGCACGATTCGCGAGCGTTGCAGAGTCGCGGGTCATGGGACGTTCTCCCTGTATCATTCCGTATCTTTTTATCCCCGACCTTTTCTCGACGTGCTGCACTCGCCCGCTAGGCTTTTGGCATTGCCGCCGTCAATGGAGTGACCGCTCATGCACAACACCCTCGAACAGGTCTTCGGTTATCCACAGTTTCGTCCCGGCCAGGCGGCGGCGATCAGTGCAGTGCTGGCGGGGCGCTCGGCAGCGGCGATTTTCCCCACCGGCTCCGGCAAGTCCTTGTGTTACCAGTTGCCGGCCTTGCTGTTGCCCCACCTGACGCTGGTGGTCTCGCCGCTGCTGGCGCTGATGCAGGATCAACTGGCATTCCTGCAACGGCACGGTATCGCCGCAGCCAGTATCGATTCGGCCCAGAGCCGTGATGACGCCAACGAGGTGATGGCGCGGGCGCGCAGCGGCGAGTTGAAGATCCTGATGATTTCCGTGGAGCGCCTGAAGAACGAGCGTTTTCGCAATTTTCTGCAGCAGGTGCCGATCTCGCTGCTGGTGGTGGACGAGGCACACTGCATTTCCGAGTGGGGTCATAACTTTCGCCCGGACTACCTGAAGCTGCCGGACTACCAGCGCCAGTTCAACATCCCCCAGGCCCTGTTGCTGACCGCCACCGCGACGCCCAAGGTCATCGCCGACATGCAGGCCAGGTTTGCCATTGCTCCGGATGATGTGGTCACCACCGGCTTCTATCGGGCCAACCTCAATTTGCTGGTGGAGCCGGTGCGTGGCCAGGACAAGCGTCGGCGCCTGGTGCAATGGCTGGGCGAACGGGCCGGGCAGCCCAGCATCGTCTACGTGACCCTGCAGAAAACCGCCGAACAGATCGCCCAGCACCTGAGCCAGCAAGGGCTTGCGGCCGAGGCCTATCACGCCGGTCTACCCCATGATCAGCGCGAAGCGATTCAACGCCGGTTCATGGGCGGCCAGTCCAATTGCATTGTCGCCACCATCGCCTTTGGCATGGGGATCGACAAGAGCGACATCCGCAATGTGGTGCATTTCGACCTGCCCAAATCCATCGAAAACTACAGCCAGGAAATCGGTCGCGCCGGACGAGACGGTGAACCCTCCGACTGCCTGGTACTGGCCAATCGTGACAGCCTCAACGTGCTGGAAAACTTCGTTTATGGCGACACCCCGGAGCTCGATGGCATCCGCTGTGTGCTCGATGAGCTGCAAGCGTGCGCGCCGGAGGGGCAATGGGAGTTTTTGCTGGGGCCGCTGGCCGATCACAGCAACATTCGTCAGTTGCCGCTCAAGACCCTCCTGGTTCAACTGGAACTCAAGCGCCTGATCGCCCCGCGGTACGCCTATTTCGCCGAGTACCGGTTCAAGTTTGTACTGGAACCTGAAGCGCTGTTGGCACGTTTTACCGGCGAGCGCCGGGACTTTGTCGAAGCCATCATCCAGACCTCAAGCCGCGCGCGAACTTGGGTCACGGTCGATTTCGACGCGCTGTACCTGCGGCACCGGGCTGAGCGCAACCGGGTGGTCAAGGCCCTGGATTACTTCCAGGAGCAAGGCTGGATCGAGCTGGAAAGCAAGCAGACGACCGAGGTCTACAGCCTGCTCCAGAGCGACTTCGATGGGCAGGCGTTGAGCCTGGACCTGCATGCGTATTTCACCCGGCACGAACGCACGGAAGTCGCGCGGATCCACGCCATGCTCGATCTGTTCGCCACCGAACACTGCCTGGGGTATCGCCTGGCGCAGTATTTCGGTGATAACAACGCGCCTCGGCAATGTGGGCATTGCTCGGTCTGCCATGGTCAGGTTGCCCGTCTGCCGGCGCCCCCCGAATTGCCGGCACTGGCGGATAAAAACTTCGAGGCCCTGTGCGGCGACTTTATCCGCAGGCACCAGGGCTTCAACGCTCAGGTGCCGAGCGCGGATCGGCTGACGCGGTTTTTGTGTGGCATCAGCATGCCGCTGTTTACCAAGCTCAAGGCCCGATCAATTCCCGGCTTTGCGGCGTTGGAGGCTTACCCTTACGCCGAGGTGCGCAGTTGGGCCGAGCACCATCTATCTGTAGGAACATCCATCTGCTGAATGTCGCCCATCAGCGTAATTGACTTCAAAAAGGCTGGCCGGCTGACTATGGTGATCGCTGTCTAAGGATCGCCAACAAGAGAGCAAACAATGAGCCAGACGCCATTCCAGATTCAGCGTGCCGCCGTGATCGGCGCAGGCACCATGGGCCGTGGCATCGTCATGTGCCTGGCCAATGCCGGGGTGCCGGTGCAGTGGGTCGACAACAATCCGCAGATGCTCGACCAGGCGCTGACGGCCATCGCCCAGACCTGGGCGCACAACGTGCGCCAGGGCCGTATCGACCAGGCCGAGGCGGATGCGCGCATCGCCAGGGTCACGGCCGCTGCGGACTACGCGGCGATCAGCGAGGTGGACCTGGTGATCGAGGCGGTCTACGAAAATCTCGAGCTCAAGCAGCAGATCTTTCGCCAGCTCGACGCGCTGCTCAAGCCCCAGGCAATCCTGGCCAGTAATACCTCGGCCCTGGACATCGACGCCATTGCCGCGGTCACCCAGCGTCCACAGCAGGTGCTGGGCCTGCACTTCTTCAGCCCGGCGCACATCATGAAACTGCTGGAAATCGTCCGTGGTGCGCACACCGCCCCGGCGGTACTGCAGGCAGCCAAGGTCCTGGGCGAACGCATGGGCAAGGTCAGTGTGGTGGCGGGTAACTGCTTCGGCTTTATCGGTAACCGGATGCTCAATACCTATGTGCTCGAGGCGCGCAAAATGTTGCTCGAGGGTGCATTCCCTTACCAGGTCGATGCCGCGCTGCAGGGCTTCGGTTTTGCCATGGGACCGTTTCGTATGTACGACGTGGTCGGTATCGATCTCGGCTGGCGCGCCCGCGAGTTGGCCGGTGTCGGCCAGGATGAGGATGAAATCCAGGTGGATAACCGCCTGTGCGAGCAAGGACGTTTCGGCCAGAAGAGCGGCAACGGCTACTACCACTACGAGCCGGGCAGCCGCCAGGCCGAGCACGATCCTGAGGTCGATGCGCAGGTCTTGCGGGTCAGTGAGCAGCTCGGTTATCAACGCCGCGAGATCGGCACTGAAGAGATCCTCGAGCGCTGCCTGCTGGCATTGGTCAACGAGGGGGCCAAGATTCTCCAGGAAGGCATTGCCGAATCCGCGCGGGACATCGATCTGGTTTACCTGAACGGCTACGGGTTCCCGGCGGACAAGGGCGGGCCGATGGCATGGGCGGACCAGCAAGGGTTGGCCGCGATCGAGGCGCGATTGTTGCGCCTGGAGGCGGAGCAGGGCGCCTTGTGGAAGCCTGCCAAGATCATCCGCCAGCTGGCCGCCAATGGCGGACAGCTGGCGCAGTACCAGGCTGACTGAGCCCCGCTGCAGCCACTACACTGCCAGCCCCTTTGCACGAGAAACCTCATGACTGACCGCATGCCCCAACGCGCCGACTACCGGCACTTCCAGCCGATCATTACTCGCTGGCACGACAACGATGTGTATGGCCATGTGAACAATGTGACCTACTACAGCTTCTTCGACACGGCGGTGAACACCTACCTGATCGAGGTCGGTGGCCTGGATATCCATGACGGCGAAGTGGTCGGGTTTGTGGTGAGTTCGGCGTGCGATTATTTCGCCTCGATTGCGTTCCCCGAGCGCATCGACATCGGCCTGCGGGTCGGCAAGTTGGGCAACAGTTCGGTGCAGTACGAACTGGCTGTGTTCAAGGCCGGAGAGGAGGATGCCTGTGCGGCCGGGCGCTTTGTCCACGTGTTTGTCGATCGGGCTTCGAACCAACCGGTGACCATCCCTGCCGGGCTGCGTGAGGCGTTGGAGCGATTGCTGGCCTGAAACGAAAAATCGCAGCCCGAGGGCTGCGATTCTTTTACGCGGGATTTGCGTGATGCGACGGGGTCAGTCGCGATAATGCTTGTGCTTGCGGTGGCCATAGGCATGGCCACGGCCAGGGTGACCATTACGGTAATAGCGACGGTCATCGCGACCACCGCGGTAGCGACGATCATCACGATCGTCACGGTCGTCGTCATAGCTTTTATTACCCATGTAGTTACCCAGCGCACCACCGGCACCGCCGCCGGCTGCTGCGCCGATCAGGCTGCCCGAGGTACCGCCGACGCTGCGACCGACCACGTTGCCGCCGGCTGCGCCCAGCGCACCGCCGATCGCGGCTTCGCCACGGCTGCGTTTGTCGGCGCCCACCGCACTACCACCAGCACCGCCCAGTGCTGCACCAATGGTTGAGCCAGTGCTGCCGCCCAGTGACTGACCGACGACTGAGCCAAGAACCCCGCCCAATGCGCCGCCCACACCGGCTTCGGTGGTGCCTCCAGCTGACGCGACGCCACTGATCAGGCCAAGGGACAACAAGAGAATCGAGGAGAACTTCATAGAGGAGCCTCAGAGGGATGACGCCGCGATCCTGAGGCTGTGACAGGTTGGTTACAATCGAAATCCGACGAGTAACACGACCTTCGCACATTTTGCTAAGTTGTTGTTTTTGCTGCGGAACTTAATTGAATTTTGCAGGTCTTTAGTTACTTGAGACAGGCCGCTTTGCTAACAAAGCGGCCTTTTTTGTGGGCGTTGGTTAAGCGCAGGCGGCCGACAATTCGACGCCAGGCTTCAGGCCGACCTGGCCTTGATCAAGCCACTGGCACTCGCCGCTTCCAGGCGGATCGCGACAAACTTGGACGTCGGGGTGTGACTGCCATCCCCGGTGCTTTCCAGCGGCACCAAGGGGTTCACTTCCGGGTAATACGCCGCCGCTTGTCCGGCGGGTATATCGAATGCCAACAAGGTGAAGCCCTTCACCCGACGCTCGCGGCCATCATCCCAGATCGACACGATGTCAGCCTTCTGCCCTGGCTTGAAGCCCAGGCGGATGATGTCGGCTTCGTTGACGAACAGCACATCGCGCTGGCCCTTGACCCCACGATAACGGTCATCAAGGCCGTAGATGGTGGTGTTGTACTGATCGTGGGAGCGCATGGACTGCATGATCAAGTCTGGCAACTTCCCGGTGGCCCTGGTGCGTTCGTGCACCAGGTCGAGCGGCAAGGCATTGGCGCGGAAGTTGGCGCGGCCTGACGGGGTGTTCCAGCGCCGTTCGCCGGCGCTGTTGCCCAGGTAGAAACCGCCCGGGTGCTCGATCTTCTGGTTGAAGTCCTTGAAGCCCGGAATGGTGTCGGCGATCAACTCGCGAATGCGTCGGTAGTCGGCCACCAGCCAGTTCCAGTCCACGGGAGCGCTGCCCAGGGTAGCTGCGGCGATGCCGGCGACGATCGACGGCTCGGAGCGCATCAGCCTGGACAGCGGATTCAACTGGCCATTGGAGGCGTGGACCATGCTGAACGAATCTTCCACGGTCACCGCTTGCGCCCCTTCGGTCTGCAGGTCGATGTCGGTACGGCCCAGGCACGGCAGGATCAAGGCGGCTTTACCGTGGGCCAGGTGGCTGCGGTTGAGCTTGGTGCTGATCTGCACGGTGAGGTCGCAGTTGCTCAGGGCCTGGAAGGTCCGTGGGCTGTCCGGCGTGGCTTGGGCAAAGTTGCCGCCCAGGCCGATAAAGACTTTCGAGCGACCTTCGAGCATCGCGTGGATGGCTTCGACCACGTTGTGGCCATTGTCGCGTGGCACCTTGAACTGGAAGCGCCGCTCCAGCGCATCGAGGAACGCCACCGGTGGCCGTTCGTTGATGCCCATGGTCCGGTCGCCTTGCACGTTACTGTGGCCACGCACCGGGCACAGGCCCGCGCCCGGGCGCCCGATGTTGCCGCGCAGCAGCATCAGGTTGGCGATTTCCTGGATGGTCGGCACCGAGTGGCGGTGCTGGGTGATGCCCATGGCCCAGCACATGATCACGTTCTTGCCGGCCGCGTACATGCGCGCGGCTTGCTCGACTTCTTCCAGGTTCAACCCGGACTGTTCGACGATCTGCTCCCACGGGGTGTCGTCGATCTGGCTCAGATAGTCGAGGATGTTGACCGTGTGCTCGTTGAGGAAGTCATGGTCGAACACCGAAGGCGCGCCGCTGCCCTGCGCTTCGCGTTCCCACTGCAGGAGGAACTTGGCCATGCCGCGCAACAACGCCATGTCGCCACCCAGCGCCGGGCGCAGATAGGCGGTGTTGGTCGGCTTGTCGCCGTTGGTGAGCATTTCGATCGGGTGCTGCGGGTGCTGGAAGCGCTCCAGGCCACGCTCCTTGAGCGGGTTGATGCAGACCACCTGGGCACCGCGCTTGACCGCTTCACGCAGCGGCTCGAGCATCCGTGGATGGTTGGTCCCGGGGTTCTGGCCCCAGACGAAAATCGCGTCGGCATGTTCGAAATCATCGAAGGTCACCGTGCCTTTGCCCACCCCGACACTCTGCGCCAGCGCTACGCCACTGGCTTCGTGGCACATGTTCGAGCAATCCGGGAAGTTGTTGGTGCCGAATGCGCGGACAAACAGTTGGTACAGATAGGCTGCTTCATTGCTGGCACGGCCCGAGGTGTAGAACTCGGCCTGGTCAGGGCTCGCCAGGTTTTGCAGGTGCTGGCCGATCAGCGCGAACGCGGCCTCCCAGCTGATTGGCTGGTAACGATCGGTCTCGGCGTTGTAGCTCATCGGCTCGGTCAGGCGACCCTGGTATTCGAGCCAGTAGTCGCTCTGCTCCAGCAATGCGCTGACGCTGTGCTTGGCGAAAAACGCCGCGTCGACCCGGCGCTTGGTGGCCTCCCAGTTGACCGCCTTGGCGCCGTTTTCGCAGAACTTGACCATGCCGCTTTCCGGCGAATCGCCCCAGGCACAGCCCGGGCAGTCGAACCCGCCGTTCTGGTTGGTCTTGAGCATCATGCGGATGTTTTTCAGCGCGTTGTCGCTGGTCAACCACGCCTGGGCGACACTGATCAGCGCGCCCCAGCCACCGGCTGGGCCCTTGTAGGGCTTGTAGCGTGGAGTGGGTGTCTGGTCGGCTTGATGATGAGTGCTCACGCTTGATTCTCCATCGCAGGGCTATACACCCGCGGCGCACTTTTGTGCGGCAAGTGGATGAGATTGAGGTTGTGCCGGCGCGCCCACTGCAGGGCAAGGCCGGTGGGCGACGACAGGCTGACCAGGGTCTGGATCCCGGCGCGCAGGGCTTTCTGGATCAGTTCCAGGCTGCAGCGACTGGTGACAATCGCCACCCCGCCCGCCGTCGGGATGTCCTGCCGGACCAGGGCGCCGATCAGCTTGTCGAGGGCGTTGTGCCGGCCGATGTCTTCGCGGCCCAGCAGCAACTCGCCCTGGTTATTCATGAACACCGCCGCGTGCACCGCCCCGCAGTGCTGCCCCAGGGGTTGGAAGGCATTGATGCGCTGGCGCAAGCCCTCCAGCCATTCGGCCGGCGGCAGGGGCGCACCAGGTAAGACGGCGAGCTGCGGCAGGGCCTGCTCCACGGCCTCGACGCCACACAGCCCGCAGCCGCTGGTACCGGCCAGTTGCCGACGCTGCTGCTTGAGGTTCCAGAACGCACGGCTGGCAATATTGACCTGGGCGTACTGCGCAGAGCCCGAGCCGCTGAGTTGCATGTCGTAGATATCGCTCAGGTCACTGACGATCCCGCTGCCCAGGCTGAAGCCGACGATAAAGTCTTCGAGATCGGTCGGGGTCACCAGCATCACTGCCTGACTGATGCCGTTGTAGGCAATCGCCAGCGCGACCTCTTCAGCCAGTGCGGTGCTGGCGCTGGCACTGAGGTCGAGGTTGCAATACTGATAGCTCTGACTGGCGGCGGGCGCGGGCGTGTCGAGGGCGGGCGCCGCGCAGGTCGGGCGCTTGGCGTTCATGGGGCTGTACCGGCGGGTTATCCAGCTTTAAGCCTAGGCGCGGCAAAGTGTCGCGTCTAATCGCTAATACTGATCTACCGATAGATGGCGTCGATCAAGAGCCGGCTTGTGATCTCTGATAAATCGCAAAACAGGCTTCCGCCAGGGCTGAGCGCGGTGCGCTGCGGCGCATGATCAGCCCCAGGCGGCCAAGGGTTTGCGCGTTTGCAATCGGCTGCAGGCGCAGGTGTTCGGTCAAGGCTTCCAGGCCACCTTCCAGGGGCATGATGGCGCAACACAGGCCACCGTGGACGGCCTGCAACAATTGATGAACGGCATCGGTCTGCAGCAACGGTTGTGGGCTGAGGCCCCGGCTGTGGAAATTGTGGTCGATGGACTGGCGAAAGTGCATGCCGCTGGTGAGCATGCCCAGTGGCAACTCGATCAGCGCCTCCCAGCTCAAGGGCGTCTCGCCGAAGGTGAAGAAACGCTGGTCATATAGCAGGCCCATGCGGGTTTCGCTGAAGGCCAGCGAGTCGAAGCGCTCGCCATCCAGGCGCTCGAGATAGGACACACCCAAGTCCAGGCGGTTGTTCGCCAGTTGTTCGAGGATTTGCTCGGAGCTCAGGGCCGACAGCTCGAAGCGCAGGTTCGGGTGTTCGCCGTGCAACTGGTGCAAGAGCGGCAGCGGATCGAAACTCGACAGCGGCACCACCCCCAGGCGCAGTGTGCCGACCAGGTTACCGCGACAGGCCGCAGCTTCCGCGTACAGGCCGTCATAGGCGGCCAGCACGGTGCGCGCCCAGGCCAGCACCCGCTCACCGGGGGCGGTAAAACCTTCGAAACGCTGGCCGCGATTGACCAGCGGCAGGTCCAGCTCTTCTTCCAGGCTGCGCAAGCGCATCGACAGGGTGGGCTGGGTGATGTGGCAGCGCGCGGCGGCCTGGCCGAAATGGCGGGTTTCGTCGAGGGCGATGAGGAATTTCAGCTGTTTGATGTCCATCTTCATTCCTGGGCGCGGTGAGGGACGGATTCTAGCGGTTGGGTTGCCGTGCGTCATTGGTCGGTTGGGAACCGCGTTGCGCAGAGTTGGTCTAGTCTTTCGCGACCGGACCTATTAAACCCAAGGAGAGTGCACCATGAGTCTTTTGAGCTTTGTGAAAGAAGCAGGCGAAAAACTGCTGGATCTGCTGACACCGGGTAACGCCAATGCGAGCGAGCAGTTGAAGGATCACATCGCGAAGGTCGGCCTGGGCAACCCGAATGTGCAGGCCACGGTGGATGGCGACAAGGTGACTGTAACGGGCGAAGTCAGCAGTCAGGAAGAGAAAGAGAAGATCCTCCTGGCGGTGGGCAACATTGCCGGCGTCGGCAGTGTCGATGACCAGATCACGGTGAGCGGGCCAGTGGTGGCCGCTGCACGCTTTGTAGTAGTGAAGAAGGGTGACACCCTCAGCGCGATTTCCCTGGCGGTGTATGGTTCGGCCAACCAGTACAACAAAATCTTCGAGGCCAACAAGCCGCTGTTGTCGCACCCGGACAAAATCTACCCGGGCCAGACGTTGCGTATTCCTGAGTAACCCTCAAGCCCGCTCCCACAGGGTTGATGCGCGCCCTGTGGGAGCGAACCTGCTCGCGATGCAGGCGACCAGGTCTAAAGCCCCGCAATAAGCTCTTGATAATCCCCCACCGCGGCAAACTCGGCAGTGTCCTTGGGCCCTTTGCGGCTATCCGGCACGCTGACGGCCAGTAGATGCGCCACACCAAAATCCCGCGCACTGCGCAGGATCGGCAAGGTGTCATCGATGAACAAGCTGCGGCTTGGGTCGAAGCCGATGTCGGCCTGCAACGCATCCCAGAACTGTCGGCTCTCCTTGGGGAAGCCATAGTCGTGGGAGCTGATCAAACGCTCGAAGTAGGGCGCCAACTCGATCCTTTCCAGTTTCAGCGACAGCGAATCGCGGTGGGCGTTGGTAATCAGGATGACCCGCTTGCCGGCCTGCTTGATCGCCGCCAGAAAGGTATCGGCATCCGGGCGCAGGGCGATCAGGTGAGCGGTTTCCAGCTTCAACTCGCGCACGGGCAAGCGCAGTTCGCTGCTCCAGAAATCCAGGCAATACCATTGCAACTGACCGGCGTTGCGCTCGAACAACGGCTGCATTTCCAGCTCGGCCATGGCCCGGCTGATGCCGTGCAATTCGGCGTAGCGCTGGGGCAGGTGTTCCATCCAGAAATGGTTGTCGTAGTGCAGGTCCAGCAGCGTGCCGTCCATATCCAGCAGAACGGTATCGATGTCGCGCCAGGGCAGTGTGGGCATTGCAGGCTTCTCCAGCGGGAAACAGATATCCGGCATAAACAATCAGGAAAGGCCGGGTATAGTAACCCGTTCACGCCAAGGAGCCGCTATGCGCCAAAAACCCGAAGTCCTAGCCCGCGAGATCGTCGCCACCAGCCGCCTGTTTTGCGTGGAAGAGGTGCAACTGCGTTTCTCCAATGGCGTGGAGCGCACCTATGAGCGATTGGTCGGCAAGGGCGCCGGGTATGGCGCAGTGATGATTGTGGCGATGCTCGATGCCGACCATGCAGTACTGGTCGAAGAGTATTGCGGTGGTACCGATGCCTATGAGATGTCCTTGCCCAAGGGCCTGATCGAGCCGGGCGAGGATGTGCTGGCCGCTGCCGAGCGCGAGCTCAAGGAGGAGGCCGGTTTTGGCGCGCGGCAACTGGAGCACCTGACCGAGCTGTCGCTGTCGCCCGGTTACATGAGCCAGAAAATCCAGGTGGTGCTGGCCACCGAGCTCTACGAAGAGCGCCTGGAAGGAGACGAGCCGGAGCCGATGCGGGTTGACCGGGTCAATCTGCGCGAGCTGGCAGCGCTGGCGCAAAACCCGCAGTTCACCGAAGGCCGGGCCTTGGCGGCGCTGTACCTGGCCCGCGACCTGCTGACCCAGCGCGGAGCGTTCCAGCCATGAGAGATCTACCCCAGGCACACCCGTTGCTGGCGTCGGTGGTCGAGCTGGCGCTGCAGGCTGGCGAGGCGATCCTGCCGTTCTGGCGCACCGGTACCGAGGTGATGACCAAGACCGACGATTCGCCGGTCACCGCCGCCGACCTGGCGGCGCACCATGTGATTCTCGCGGGCCTGACGGCGCTTGATCCGAGCATCCCGGTGCTCTCGGAAGAAGACGCCAATATCCCGCAAGCCGTGCGTGCTGGCTGGCAGCGCTGGTGGCTGGTGGACCCGCTGGACGGCACCAAGGAGTTCATCGCCGGCAGTGAAGAATTCACCGTCAACATCGCGCTGATCGAGCAGGGGCGCGTGGTGTTTGGGGTGGTGTCGATGCCGACCAATGGCCGCTGCTATTTCGGCGGTGCGGGGCTCGGCGCCTGGCGTGCCGACAAAGACAGCGCCGCGCTACCGATCCAGGTCCGCCAGGCGCCGGGGGCAGGCGAAGCCTTTACCGTGGTTGCCAGCCGCCGCCATTCCAGCCCGGAACAAGAGCGTTTGCTGGCGGGCTTGAGTGCCAGCCTGGGTGAGTTGCAGTTGGCGAATATCGGCAGCTCGCTGAAGTTCTGCCTGCTGGCCGAAGGCGCGGCGGATTGCTACCCGCGATTGGCGCCAACGTCCCAGTGGGATACCGCGGCAGCGCAAGGCGTGCTCGAAGGCGCGGGCGGCGAAGTGCTGGAGCTGAGCGGTGTGCCCTTCACCTACCCAGCCCGGGAATCCTTACTCAACAGCTTCTTCCTGGCCTTGCCGGCCAAGGCCTCGTGGCGGCAAAAGCTGCTGGAACTGGCTCGGGCCTGAACCAGCACCACTGCTCATGTTCTTCAGCGGTGCAACACATACTGCCCGCTGAAGGTCACCGCATCGTCATTGCTGTCGGCGTTGACGATGCGCGTTTGCAGGGTCAGGCGAGCCCGGCCATAACGCTGGTACATGGCCAGGAACTTGTTCCACACCGCCGCACTCGGTGCCGCGCAAATGGCAATCCCGTCGGTGGTCACCGGCAGCGGATAGCTGATGTGCCCTTCCTGGATCACGATGTGCCCGTCCTCGATGCCGGCTTCGCGCAGGCGCAGGTGCAACCAGCCCCAGCCGGCCAGCACGGCGGCGCAGTACAGGCTGCCACCGAACATGGTGCTCTTGTGGTTGACGTTGGCTGCCAGCGGTAGCTGCAGGCGCAACTGCCCGGACTGCCAATCGAGCACCTTGAGGCCCATGTCCCGCGTCAGGGGGATGTCGTGGTGCAGGATCGATTCCAGGTAACGACTGTCGTGGTTCATGCGTGGGCCTCATGGTGGGTTGCCGGGATCACAGCTGGCGGGCTGTGGCTCAATCGAGCTCCTCGCCGCTGTTGTGGGCGCCGGCGGCGTCGGCGAAGTTCAGGCCGTGTTTGCGCAGTTTGTCATGCAGGGTCTTGCGCGGCACTCCCAGGGCTTCGGCGACGCTGCGCAGGGAGCTGTGGGAGCGTGCCAGTTCGGCGGCGATCAGGTTCTTCTCGAAACTTTCCACCTGCTCGCTGAGGTTGCCGCTGGGTTCGGCAGTCAGCGACACGGGACTGCCACCGTCGGCAGTGGAGTCGAGCGCCAGTTCCAGGCCGAGGGCAAAACGTTCGGCGGCATTCTGCAGCTCGCGCACATTGCCCGGCCAGCGATGGCGCAGCAGCAACGCACGTTGCCCCGGGAGCAATTCGTGGGGCGCCAGGCCATGGCGTTCGCTGGCTTCATCGGCAAAGTGCTGGAACATCATCAGAGCATCTTCGCCGCGTTCGCGCAGGGGTGGAATGCGCAGGGGTGCGACGTTCAGGCGGTAGTACAGGTCGGCGCGAAAGCGCCCCTGGTCGGCCGATTGGCGCAGGTCTTCCTTGGTCGCGGCAATGATGCGGATGTCCAGCGGGATCAACTGATTGCCCCCCAGCCGCTCTACTACCCGCTCTTGCAGCAGACGTAGGAGCTTGACCTGCACGTCCAGGCTCATGCTCTCGATTTCATCGAGGAACAGCGTGCCGCCATTGGCGAATTCGAACTTGCCGATGCGTCGTTTCTGCGCCCCGGTGAACGCCCCCGGTTCGTGGCCAAACAGTTCGCTTTCGACCACCGACTCGGCCAATGCACCGGCGTTGATCGCGACGAAGGGGCCGTTGCGGCGGTTCGACAAGTCGTGCAGGGCGCGGGCCACCACTTCCTTGCCGGCGCCGGTCTCGCCGAGGATCAGCACATCGGCCTTGGTCGGGGCCAGCGCACCGATCTGCTCGCGCAGGCGCAGCATCGACGGCGAGTGACCGATCAACCGCGTGCTCAGTTCATTCCGATCGCTCAGGGCCAGGCGCAGGCTGCGGTTTTCCAGGACCAGGCGGCGCAGGGCCAGGGCCCGGCGCACGCTGTCGAGCAGTGCATCGCTGGCGAAGGGTTTTTCGAGGAAGTCATAGGCACCGGCGCGCATCGCCTGCACCGCCAAAGGCACGTCGCCGTGACCGGTAATCAGCAAGACTGGCAGCTCCGGGTCCTGGGCGTGCAGTTCGGCCAACAGCTCCAGGCCGTCCATGCCGGGCATGCGTATGTCGCTGACCACCACGCCGGGCCAGTCGCGCTCCAGGCGCGCGGCCAGGCCCTGGGCTTGCGCCAGCGGCAGAATCTTCAGCCCGGCCAGGTCCAGCGTTTGGCTCAGCGCCTGGCGCAGGTGCGGATCGTCGTCGATCAGTACCACTTCAATCCGATTGTCGATCAGGTTGCTCATTCACTGCGGTCCTCGGACGGTTGCAGGCTTACACCGGGTGCGCCAGCGCGCAGCCGCAGGGTGATCAGGGCGCCGCCTTCCTTGTGGTTGGCGAACGACAGTTCACCGCCGAAGGCGCGCATCAGGGTTTCGCAGATGGCCAGCCCCAGGCCAAGCCCCTGGGTGCGGGTCTTGGTGGTGTAGAACGGCTCGCTGGCGCGGCCCAGGGCTTCCATGCAGAACCCCGGGCCATTATCGCGAATGTACAGATTGACGCCCTCGGCGGTGGTTTCGGCACTCAACCAGAGTTTGCGCGGTGGACCTTTTTCGGTAAGGGCATCGAGCGCGTTGGCCAGCAGGTTGCCCAGCACCTGGCGCAGGCGGGTTTCGCCGGCCTCGACCCACAGCGCGGCGGCCGGCAGGTCGCGGATCAGCTCCACTTCCATGCTGCGGCGACGCTTGGCCAGCAACGCCAGGGCATCGTCCAGCGCCGGTTGCAGGGCGACGCTTTCCGGGGCATGGCGGTCGCGTCGGGCAAAGGCGCGCAGGTGGGCGATGATCGAGGCCATGCGCCCGGTCAGTTCGCTGATCAGCTTGAGGTTGCCGCGGGCATCGTCGGTGCGTTGATGATCGAGCAGCACCTCGGCGTTCTCGGCGTAGCTGCGGATCGCCGCCAGCGGTTGATTGAGTTCGTGGCTGATGCTCGCCGACATGGTGCCCAGCGCCGAGAGTTTGCCGGCCTGCACCAGGTCGTCCTGGGCGCGGACCAATTCCTGTTGCGCCTGCTCACGCTCCAGCACTTCTTCCCGGAGCCTACGGTTGAGGCCTTCCAGGTCACTGGTGCGCTCGGCCACCCGGACTTCCAGTTCACGCCGGGTCTTGGCTTCGAAGTCGATGCGCTGCAGATAGTGGCGCCGGCGCTGCATCATCAGCCCCAGCAGCAACATCAGCACCAGCAGCGTCGCGCCGCCGATGGCCAGCACCGTGCGCACGGGGCGGTCGATCAGGGTCCTGGGCGCAAGAATGCTGACGCGCCAGCCGGTTTCATCGATCTGCTGGGTCTGGGTCAACCAGGCGTTCTGGTCGATCTGCAACGGTCGTGGATCGAGGGTCGGGTAGGGCTGCACGGCAGCGATGGCGGTGCGTTCGTCTTCCGTCAGCGGCCGGCTTGCACGGAAGCGCCAGTCCGCCCGCGAGGTGAGGATGACCACGCCATTGTGATCGGTTACCAGCAGTTGCTCCGGAGTCTTGCCCCACAGGCTTTCGGTGTGGTCGAGGTCGACCTTGATCACCAGCACGCCGAGTATTTCCTCGCCGTCGCGCACTGCAGCTGCGAAGTAATAACCACGCTTGGTGGAGGTGGTGCCCAGGCCGAAAAAGCGTCCGAGGCGACCCTGCATGGCTTCGCTGAAGTAAGGGCGGAAGGCGAAGTTGCGGCCGATGAAGCTGTCCTGTTTGTCCCAGTTCGACGCGGCCAGCGTGTTGCCGCGCACGTCCATCAGGTACATGACCTCGGCCCCGGTCTGGGCGCTGATGTTTTTCAGGAAACGGTTGGCGTTGCCCTGGGTCACGCCATCGTCCGGCGCCCCGAGGACGGCGCGCAAGGCGGGCAGATCGCCGAGGATCTGCGGCAACACTTCGTAGCGGTGCAGGGTGCCCAGCAGGTTGGCGACGTACAGGTCCAGGGTCTGGCGGTTCTGTCCGGCCAGTTCGCTGCGGTAATAACGCTCGGCCAGGTGCTCCAGCGGCCACAGCAAGGGAGCCAGGCACAGGGCAAGCAAGGCCAGGCTGCGCCAACGGGGTCTGCGGGGGAGGGCTGGAGTCATGGGCATCGGGCATCGCCTGGGGGTACCGCTGCATTATGCCTAGGCTTGCGCGGCGAGACACTCGCGCAACGCGTTCCATCACGCTGACCGATCACTGACCGCTGCCGGGGGTTGCGTATCGCCCTGAGCAGTGGCGATATAGACGCCTTACAAAAATTCCAGGGGTCGTTGTATGTTGCTCGCCACGTTGATTCACCGCGCCAGTCTGGCCAGTCCGCAAGTCAGCGCAGAACAAGCACTGGAGTTGCTGCGTGAGCACTACGGGCTGAGCGGGACGCTGCAGTCACTGGGCAGCCAGCAGGACCTCAACTATCGGCTCGACAGCGATCAGGGGCGCTTCGTCCTGAAAATCTGCCGGGGCGACTATGCCGCGCTGGAGCTTGAGGCTCAGCACGCTGCGCTCAAACACCTGGCGACACGCCCGGGGCTGCATGTGCCGCGGGTCATCGCAGCGAAGAGCGGCGCCGACCTGCTGACCCTGGAGCTGGCCGGCCAGTCCCTGCACGTGCGCTTGCTCGACTACATCGACGGGCAATCCCTGACCCACCTCGATCACCTGGGCCATGAGGTGGTGGCCGGGTTCGGGCGGCTCTGCGGCGAAATGGACCTGGCCCTGGCCGGGTTCACCCATCCGGGGCTGGAGCGCACATTGCAGTGGGATGCCCGCCACGCCAGTGCACTGATCGAACACCTGCTGCCGGTAATCGGCGACCCGCAGCAGCGCGAGCTGATCAGCGCCGCCGCCCTGCACGCCGAGCAGCGCTTGCGGCCCCTGCAGGCAAAGCTGCCGGTGCAGGCGATCCACATGGACATCACCGACGACAACGTGGTCTGGACGCGGGATGCGCAACGGCATTGGCAGTTGCAGGGGGTGATCGACTTCGGCGATCTGATCCGCACCTGGCGCATCACCGATCTGTCGGTGACCTGTGCGGCGCTGCTGCACCATGCCGATGGTGATCCCATGGTGATCCTGCCGGCGGTGCGCGCCTACCACGCGGTCAATCCGCTGCAGCGTGAAGAGTTGCAGGCACTCTGGCCACTGATTGTGGCGCGGGCGGCGGTGCTGGTGCTCAGCGGCGAACAGCAGGTGAGCATCGATCCGCAGAACCAGTACAGCCGCGACAACTTGAGCCACGAGTGGGAGATCTTCCGCGTCGCCACGTCGGTGCCTTTCGAGCTGATGGAAGCGGCGATCCTGGTGACTGCCGGCGAGTCGCTGCCGGTGATCGCCAGCCAGGGCTTTGCGCCCTTGCTGCCGAGCCTGGTGGGGCGCGAGTTCGCCTTGCTCGACCTGGGTGTGCTGAGTGCACACTTCGAAGCCGGTAACTGGGAGCAGGAGGGCATCGATCAGCGTCTACTGGCGCAAGCGGCTCTGGCTCACGGCCTGGCGGCCAGTCGCTACGGGCAGTACCGCCTGTCCCGGACCCGTCCGGACAGTGCGGTGGAACCGGACACCTACCCGCTGCACGTCGATTTGCAGGTGCCGATGGGCACTGCGATCGAGGCGCCGTTTGCGGGTGTCATCCACTTGAGCGCCGATGGCCGCCTGCAGCTCGACAGTGCCCAACTGAGCGTGCGCCTGTGGGGTGTCACCCCGTCGCTGCACAGTGGTGCCGCAGTGCTCAAGGGCCAGGTGCTGGGGGAGGCCGGCGGCGCGTTGCGGGTGCAATTGTGTCGTGGCGCCGAACTCGATCCGCCGCTGTTCTGCACGCCGTCCCGGGCTCCGGCCTGGCAAGCATTGTGCCCGTCTCCGGCGGCGTTGCTGGGGTTGGCCTGCGATGCCGAGGTCGAGCTCGATCCGCACACGTTGCTGGCCCGTCGGGATGCCAGCTTCGCCCGTTCGCAAAAGCACTATTACGTCGATCCGCCGCGCATCGAGCGGGGCTGGCGCAACCACCTGATCGACATGCAGGGCCGCTCCTACCTGGACATGCTCAACAACGTCGCGGTGCTGGGCCACGGTCACCCGCGCATGGCCGCCGAGGCCAGCCGGCAGTGGTCGCTGCTCAACACCAACTCGCGCTTTCACTATGCCGCCATCGCTGAATTCTCCGAGCGCCTGCTGGCGCTGGCGCCGGACTCGATGGACCGGGTGTTCCTGGTCAACAGCGGCAGCGAGGCCAACGACCTGGCGATCCGCCTGGCGTGGGCCTACAGCGGCGCTCGCGACATGCTCAGTGTGCTGGAGGCGTATCACGGCTGGACGGTGGGGGCGGACGCGGTGTCGACCTCAATCGCCGACAACCCGCAAGCACTGAGCAGTCGCCCGGACTGGGTGCACCCGGTCACCGCGCCAAACACCTACCGGGGTGAGTTCCGCGGGCCCGACAGTGCGCCGGATTACGTGCGCAGCGTCGAGCACCACCTGGCTCGACTGGACGAGCAGAAGCGCCCGTTGGCGGGTTTCATCTGCGAGCCGGTGTATGGCAATGCCGGTGGTATCTCGTTGCCCGCGGGATACCTGCAGCAAGTCTATGGGCTGGTCCGCGCGCGGGGCGGGGTGTGCATCGCCGACGAGGTGCAGGTCGGTTATGGGCGCATGGGCAAGTTTTTCTGGGGCTTTGAAGAGCAGGGCGTGGTCCCGGACATCATCACCATGGCCAAGGGCATGGGCAATGGCCAGCCCTTGGGGGCGGTGATTACCCGTCGGGAAATTGCCCAAGCGCTGGAAGCCGAAGGCTACTTCTTCTCTTCGGCCGGTGGCAGCCCGGTGAGTTGCCGCATCGGCATGGCGGTGCTGGACGTGATGGAAGAAGAAAAGCTGTGGGAAAACGCCCAGGTCGTCGGCGGCTACTTCAAGGAACGCCTGGAGGCCTTGGTCGAGCGTTATCCGTTGGTCGGTGCGGTGCATGGCTCCGGTTTTTACCTAGGGGTGGAACTGGTCCGCAACCGCGAGACGCTCGAGCCGGCCACCGCAGAAACCGCCCTGCTGTGCGACCGCCTGCGCGAGCTGGGGATCTTCATGCAGCCGACCGGAGACTTCCTCAACGTCCTCAAGATCAAGCCGCCGATGGTCACGTCGCGCCAGAGTGTCGATTTTTTTGTCGACATGCTGGTGAAGGTGCTGGGCGAAGGCTTGTAAACCCGCGCTGGCGAGGGTGGCCGTTCGGCCGCCATCGCTGGCAAGCCAGCTCCCACAGGTTGAGGGGTGCCTGAAAAATCTTTGAGCCCCCAAAGTCATCCTGTGGGAGCGGGCTTGCCCGCGATGGAATCGGTCAATCAGCCACAAATGCCGATTATTATCGGTATTTATCGCTAAAAAAAGTTCTGTTCGCGTTACGGTCACTTCAAAAGCCGATTTTTATCGGTTATAAAGTCGCCTGACGCCGCGCTGTGGATTTCTGCGCCCGGCCGATCCCCTTACTGTCATCGGTCGATGCCACGCTCGACCCCCTGCACCCGCCCGGGAGATGATTCATGAGTCGTATCGTTATTGTCGCCGCTACCCAGATGGCCTGTTCCTGGGACCTTGAAGCCAACATCGAGACCGCCGAGAAGCTGGTCCGTGAGGCCGCAGGCAAGGGTGCGCAGATCATCCTGATCCAGGAGCTGTTCGAGGCCCCGTACTTCTGCCAGAAGCCGAACCCGGACTACCTGCAACTGGCGACCCGCGTTGAAGACAACGTGGCCATCAAGCACTTCCAGAAAGTCGCCAAGGAGTTGCAGGTGGTCCTGCCGATCAGCTTCTACGAGCTGGCTGGCCGGGCGCGCTTCAACAGCATCGCGATCATCGATGCCGATGGCAGCAACCTGGGGATTTATCGCAAGAGCCACATCCCCGATGGCCCTGGCTACCATGAAAAGTATTACTTCAATCCGGGCGACACCGGCTTCAAGGTGTGGAACACCCGCTACGCGAAAATTGGCGTGGGCATCTGCTGGGACCAGTGGTTCCCGGAGTGCGCCCGCAGCATGGCGCTGCTCGGCGCAGAGATCCTGTTCTACCCGACGGCCATCGGCAGCGAACCGCACGACAAGAGCATCTCCTCGCGCGACCACTGGCAGCGGGTACAGCAGGGCCATGCCGGTGCCAACCTGATGCCGTTGATCGCCAGCAACCGCATCGGCAACGAGGAACAGGACGGCTACGACATCACCTTCTACGGTTCTTCGTTCATCGCCAACCAGTTCGGCGAGAAGGTCGAGGAGCTCAACCAGACCGAAGAAGGCATACTGGTGCACAGTTTTGATCTGGATGAGCTGGAGCACATCCGCAGCGCCTGGGGTTCGTTCCGCGATCGGCGTCCGAACCTGTATGGCCCGCTGAAAACCCTAGACGGTTCCCTGGAGTCCTGATTGTTATGACCACTTTGCACAGCACCCCCCGCGCCGACGGTTTCTACATGCCGGCTGAATGGGCCCCCCAGACCCAGGCCTGGATGGTCTGGCCAGAGCGCCCGGACAACTGGCGCCTGGGCGGCAAGCCTGCACAAGCCGCCCACGTGGCCGTGGCCAAGGCCATTGCCCGCTTTGAACCGGTGACCGTTGCCGTGTCCGCCGGCCAATACGAAAACGCCCGCGCCCGCCTCGATGTACCGAATATTCGCCTGGTCGAGATGTCCAGTGATGACGCCTGGGTGCGTGATACCGGCCCGACGTTCGTCATCAACAACAGCGGTGAAGTGCGCGGCGTGCACTGGGACTTCAACGCCTGGGGCGGTTTCGACGGCGGCCTGTACTCGCCGTGGAACCGTGACGCGCAAGTCGCCGGCAAGATCCTCGAGATCGAGCGCAGTTCGCGTTACCGCACCGAGGGCTTCGTGCTCGAAGGCGGTTCGATCCACGTCGACGGTGAAGGCACGCTGATCACCACCGAAGAATGCCTGCTCAACCGCAATCGCAACGCGCACCTGAGCCGCAGCGAAATCGAAGCGGTGCTCAGCGCGCAACTGGCTGTGGATAAGATCATCTGGTTGCCGGACGGTCTGTACAACGACGAAACCGACGGCCATGTGGATAACTTCTGCTGCTACGTGCGTCCCGGCGAAGTGCTGCTGGCCTGGACGGATGACCCGCAGGATCCGAACTACCCACGTTGCCAGGCGGCCATGAACGTCCTGCAAAACAGCACCGACGCCAAGGGTCGCCCGTTTGTCGTGCACAAGATGCCGATCCCGGGGCCGCTGTATGCGACCGAGGAAGAATGCGCGGGAGTCGATCCGGTAGACGGCAGCCAGGAGCGTAATCCTTCGGTGCGCCTGGCCGGTTCCTACGTGAACTTCCTGATCGTCAACGGCGGCATCATTGCCCCCAGCTTTGACGATCCGCTGGATGGCCCGGCCAAGGAAATCCTGCAGAACCTGTTCCCGCAGCATGAAGTGGTGATGGTGCCGGGGCGTGAACTGTTACTGGGTGGCGGCAACATTCATTGCCTGACCCAACAGCAACCTGCGCCGCACAAAGGTTGAGTGAAGTTGTAACAGCCTGTGGCTGGCGATGAGCGGGCGTTTTAGCCCGCGCCATCGAGGCATCCACAGCCAGCCCGCAGCCCGGAAGGACTGCGGGCTTTTTTATAGCCGCACGTCGGGCTGCCAGGCGCCTTGGCATAGCTCTTGTATCGGTCCGAGGGTAATTCACGGGAATGCAGAACGGCGATGTTCTGTCATAAACCTTGGATAAGTTGGCCGCTCAAGAACCGGGAGAGAGCGCTGCAATGAACAGGGTCAGCGAGCGGACAGCACATCCCTTGGCACTCAATGGCGAGTCGCTGCAAGTGCTGGCGCAATGGTTGAAGTCCAACGGAACGCGACAGGTCAGGGAACCCGACCCGCGCAGGATGATGATCGAGCGCTACCCCGCTGATTTTTTCAGCGAGGCAGAACTGGAAGCGCTGTGGGATGTGATGCAAGGATAGACAACAATGGATTGCTCAAGCGCTGCCCGGATGGCAGCGCTTTTTTTTGCCTTTAGAAACTGTAGGTCCCGGTGACGACCAGGCTGCGGGGTGCCCCAGGCTGGATCTGGTAGGCGCTGGTCGACGACTCGTAGTAAGTCTTGTCGCTGATGTTGTTCAGCGCTGCGCGCAGGTCCCAGTCTTTCTGGCGGAAACCGGCCAGGGCGTCCCAGCGGCCATAACCGGGCAGGACGGTGGTGTTGAGGTTGTCGGCATAACGATCGCCCACCAGGGTCAGGCCCGTCTCGGCGTACCAGCCCATCTCCGGTTTCCAGGTGATGAACAGGCTGCCGTTGCGCTTGGCGACGTTGCTGATGCGCTTGCCTTCAAAGCCGTTGTTGTCTTTCTCGACGGTGGCGTCCTGAAAGCCCATGCCGCCGCGCACATACCAATTGCCGGTGATTTTCCCGGCGCCAGTCAGTTCGATACCACGCGAACGTTGCACGCCGGTGAGCAGGGTCACGGTCGGATCGTTGGGATCGCTGGTGCGACGGTTGTAGAGCTCAAGTTCGTAGATCGCCAGGGTGGTGCTCAGGCGGTCGTCGAGCCAGTCGCTCTTCACGCCGATCTCTTTCTGCTTGGTCAGCTCGGGGCTCAGGTCGTTGACGTTGGTGGTCAGGCCCGGCGTGATGCCGATCAGGCCGCCACCGACGGGCGAGAAGGTCTTGCTCCAAGAGGCGTAGAACGAGTGGTTCTGCAGCGGGGTCCAGACCACACCGAGCCGTGGGCTGGTGCTGTGGCTGTCGCGGTCTTCGGAGATGTTCTTGAGCTGGTTGGTCGAGTCGATATCGAAGGTGTCATAACGCACGCCGGCCAGCAGTTGCCATTGATCGTTGAGGCGCAGTTGGTCCTGCAGGTAAATGGCGCGGCTTTCGACTTCGGTGTGGGAGTCGCTGAAGACCTGCATGCGCCCGGTGTGCACGATGTTCCGGTCGGGGTGGTACAGGTCCAGGTTCGGCACGGGGCTGTTGCCCGGTGGCGTGGTGGCCGCGTTGTACAGTTTCGGATCGCGGCGTTGGCTGCCCAGTTCCAGCCCGCTGAGCAGGCGATGCTCGAGGCCGAAGGTGCTGAAACCGCCTTCCAGTTCCAGGTTGTTGAACACATTGCGGGTGGTCAGGTCCTGTTGCCAATGCTGGCGAACCACCTGGTTGGTCGTGGTGTTCACATTGGTGACATAGGTGTTGTCGAAATCACTGTTGAGCTTGAACACCCCCAAGGTGTGGCGCAGTTGCCAGTTGTCGGCAAGCTCGTAACTGAGTTTCGAGCGCAGGGATTGCGACTTGTCGTCGATGAAATCGTTATCGGTGCCGTAGGTGGTATCGCGGCCGACATCGGCGGGCCGTCCGTTGATGGCCGGGATGCCGCGATCGGGCGTGCGGTTGTAGCGGCTGTATTCGTACTGCACCAACCAGTTCAGGTCCGGTGTCAGTTGCCAGCTCATCGACGGTGCGAACAGTTGGCGGCTGCCACTGACGCCGTCGCGGAAGCTGTTTTCATCCAGGTTGCCCATGTTCAGGCGCAGGCTGAGGTTTTCGCTCGGGTCGGTGCTCAGGTCGGCATACAGGCTGCGCATGTCCTCGCTGCCGCCCTGGGCTTCGATGGTCGAGCGGCGGCCGAACTCTGGCAACTTGCTCACCCGGTTGACGATCCCGCCCTGGCTGCCACGGCCGTACAGCACTGCGGCCGGGCCTTTGAGCACTTCAATGCGCTCGATGTTGTGCAAGTCGCGCACGTACTGGCTGTCGTCGCGGATGCCGTCGAGGTAGAAGTCGTTACTGGCGTCGAAACCGCGAATGCGCAAGCTGTCGAAGCGCGTGTCGGCGCCGCTGCTGACGTTGGGGATGCCGCCCAGGGCCGTGCCCAGGTCGTTGGTGCCGTAGTCGGAGAGGTTGGCGGTTTTTACCGAGTCGATGGCCTGCGGGACGTAGCGCACCGGGGTGGCGGTGCGGGTCGCGGTGCTGACTTCCTTGACCCGAGGGTCGTCGACTTCGTCCGCTTCGGCGCTGATCGAGGTGGCAGGCAATTCAGTGGTGGCAGCGTAGGTAAAACCGCCGGTCAACGAGGCAAACAGCCCCAGGGTGACGGACGTAAGACGGAAGGGGGCAGGCATTTGAAACGCATCCGGAGGGGTAGGTCATTCGAGGGTGCGAATGGTAATGCTTGCTATTTACTTCCGTTAATTATTCCTGATGCCTTGCCTGAATTGATTGTTACTAATTATTTCATTGGCGATTCGACCGCTCTGTGCAACAAACCAAGTCGCGAGGCGAGGTTTTTCCAGGATCGCGTCCGGCATAACCTGCTTGCCACTAATTCTGACCCTTTGCTGGAGCCCCGGATGTCTGGCCCGACCCTTCATTACATTTACGATCCCTTGTGTGGCTGGTGCTATGGCGCTAAACCCCTGGTGCAGGCAGCGCAGGCGGTTTTGCCGGTTTTGCTGCACGGCGGCGGCATGATGACCGGAGCCAACCGGCAGCCGGTGAGTGCGCAATTGCGTGACTATGTGATGCCCCACGACCGGCGAATTGCCGAGTACAGCGGGCAACCGTTTGGCCAGGCTTATTTCGACGGCCTGCTGCGCGATCATTCGGCAGTCTTCGATTCGGCGCCACCGACCGCAGCAGTGCTGGCAGCGGAACGGCTTGGTGGTCGTGGCCTGGAACTGCTCGGGTGCTTGCAGAGCGCACACTATGTGCAAGGTCGGCGCATTGCCGATGAGGCGGTACTGCGGGAACTGGCCACCGCCATCGGCCTGGACGCCGAGGCCTTTGATGCTGAGTTCAAACAGGTCCTGGCCAACGAGTTGCAGGTCCACTTCAAGTACAGCCGGGGGCTGCTGGCAGAGGTTGGCGGGCAAGGGTTTCCGACGCTGGTGCTGGAGCAGGGCGGGCAGTTTTCCCTGATCGATATCAGCCCTTGGCTGGGCAAGCCTGAAGCCTTTGCCCAATGGCTGGGCCAGTCGCTGAAACAGCCTGCGCTTGATAGCGCGGCAGTGGCTCCGACCTGTGGGCTGGACGGTTGTGCCCATTGATCGTGCGGGCTCAGCGGCTTATCCACGAGTCTATGAGTACCGCCGGCAACTGATTTCTTAGACAATTTTCGTCTTATTACAGACGATTCACGAAATTGACACACAGTTACATGCGCGGATAGGATTCGCCCCAACGCCTGTGGCACGTAGCCACGACTCAAAACAATAAAAAAGGGCCCGCCACGCTTTTGTGTGGGCGGGCCCTTTTGTTTAGGGATGAAAAAAGAGCGCAAAAGCAGCCATTTCAGCCAGCGGTCACAGCGCGTATCAACCCGTAATAAGGAAAATAACATGTTGAATAAGCGTATTAGTCTGATCGCACTGGGGATGTTGAGCGCGACTCAAGCAATGGCCAATGACCAAGCTGAGTCCAAGGGTTTTGTTGAAGACAGCAGCCTGAAAGTGCTGCTGCGCAACGCCTACATCAATCGCGATTACAAGGATGGTAACGACGATAAGGCCGAATGGGGCCAGGCTGCCATTGGCACCTTCTCCTCGGGCTTCACCCAGGGCACCGTCGGTGTTGGTGTGGACGCTTTCGGTCTGTACGCTCTGCGCCTGGACGGCGGCAAGGGTCGTAGCGGTGCCGGTGGCATCGACTTCTTCAAGCAAGGCGACAGCGGCGCTGCAGCCAACGACCTGTCCAAGGCTGGCGCGGCGGTGAAATTCCGTCTGTCGAGCACCGTGCTGACCTACGGTGACCAGATGCCGGCCCTGCCGGTGCTGAACTACGACAACTCCCGCCTGCTGCCGGAAAGCTACACCGGTACCCTGATCACTTCCAAAGAGATCGAAGGCCTGGAACTGAACGCCGGTCGTTTCACTGCCGAGTCGCGTAAAAGCGCCGAAGGCCGTGACAGCGGTGGCCTGAAGTCGATCAACGTGTTGGGCGGTAGCTACCAGTTCACCGAGCAGTTCAAGGGTGCGCTGTACGCTTCCGACGTCGAAGACGTGCTGAAGAAGCAGTACATCAACCTGAACTACGTGTTCCCGCTGGCCAGCGATCAGTCCCTGACCCTGGACCTGAACGGCTACCGCACCAAGCTGGAAGACTCCTACGTTCGTGAAAGCGGCGCCACTGGCGACGACAACAAGATCTGGAGCCTGGCAGGCACCTTCGCCACCGGTCCGCACTCGTTCACCCTGGCGCACCAGCGCAGCACCGGTGACAGCAACCTGGGCTACGCCTACGGCGGCTACCAGAAAGACCAGGGTCGTGTCGGTGACGGTGGCAACACTATCTACCTGGCCAACTCCTACTGGTCCGACTTCAACGCTGAAGACGAGCGCAGCTGGCAGTTGGGCTACGGCCTCGACTTCGGCGCTTTCGGCGTGCCAGGCCTGACCTACAACGTGGCTTACGTGCGTGGCGACAACATCACCACCTCCACCAGCACCGGTGGCACCGAGCGCGAAATCTTCAACCAGTTCAAGTACGTGGTCCAGAGCGGCCCGGCCAAAGACCTGAGCGTGAAGCTGCGTAGCTCGATCCTGCGCGTGTCGCAGAAATCCAGCGAGTACAACGTCAGCGGCAACGAGCTGCGGGTGTACGTGGATTACCCGATCAACGTGTTCTGATAAAGCATGCGTGATCGCGGCCTGATACCAGGCTGAAAAAAAAGCCCCGACTCGCGAGAGTTGGGGCTTTTTTATGCTGAAAACATCCCGCCCCCTGTAGGAGCGAGCCTGCTCGCGATGGACGTCAGGACAACGCAATCCGCCTGATTGCGCTGCGTCATCGTTGACGTTCTTCGCTGGCAAGCCAGCTCCTACAAAGTTCGGCGCACGCCACATACGAGTGTGAGGCAGTCACAATTGGTGCAATCACTCCACCGCGCTCGTCAACTCGGGGTTACCGAAGCCTTTGAGTTCTGCGTTGGACTTGGCGAAGTACTGGCTCCAGAAACCTTCAAGGTTCTGGATCATCTTGCCGCTGCGGTAGCCGTTCTTGATCTGGGTCGGCACGAATGCCGCCCCATGCACATAGACCCGGGCCCCGCCAAAGTCAGCCAGCAGGTTCTGCTTTTCGACCTTCGCCAATTCCACCTGCGGGTTGATCTCGCGGATCCCGTTGTTGCTGTAGAAACTGCCAAAGTCGCTGTATTCGAGCATGTCGGACATCAGCAGGATGACGTTCTCATTGACCCCTTCGGCGCTCTTGAGGTCGTCGCCGATGGACTTCAGGCTGAACAGGATTTCACTGCGTGGGATGTCCGAGCTGGACTTGCCCATGGCGCTGGCGAAGGCCTTGCCGAAGCGCTGATAGAAGACGGTCGATTGGCCCTTCATGCAGCTGTCGAACTTGCGGCTGGCCATCATCGGCACATCGCCGAGCACTGCCGGGTCGATCGGCTTTTCCAGTTCGCCGGCAAACTGCAGGCGCGTGTAATGGCCGTCGAGGTAGGCGCTGAACGAGTACAGGCGCAGCTTGTCGCCCGGCTGCAGGAAGCGCTTGATGTGGCCCCAGGCGGTTTTCTGCAGGTCCTGGGTCAGCGGCGTGGTCTGGTCGACCACCACCGTCAACATGCGCCCGGAAGGCGCACTGCGAAACTGCTCGATCTTGGTCTGGGCGTAGCAGCTCGGCACATCATTGCGCTCCGCTGCCACCAGGGCAGCGGGCACGAATGCCAGAGCCAGCAGCAGGCTCTTGAACTTCATCAGACCTCCTGCTTATCGAGCATTTGCAGCTTGCGCGCGCGACGGATAGTGGCGGCGTCCACGCCTTTCTTGTTGGCCACGTAGTCGATGTCATCTTCATCGAAGGCGGTCAGGTCGCCGAAGGCGTTGTGGTCGAAGCCGGTGGTCGACGCAGCGGCTGCGGGTGCGGGTGCGGGTGCGACGACGGGGGCGGGTGCAGGAGCCGGGGCGGCTTCCACGGTGACGGCCACGACCTGGGCGACTACCGGTGCAGGGGCTGGAGCCGGAGCAGGGACGGCGACTGGTGCCGGAGCGGGAGCAACGTAGAAGATCTTCAAGGCGGCGAAGCTTTTTTTGTAGTCGCTCAGTTCCGGATCGTTGTCATTGATCTGTTCGAAGCGTGGGTTGGCTCTGGCAATCAGGTCGTTGATTTTGTCATCGTCACCGGCATCAATGGCTGCCTTGAGTTCCTTAACGATCTTGGACATGTAGTCGACGATGACCTGCCGATTCTGTTTGTCGGTTTCTTTTTTGGTGTCTGTTTTTTCCTTGGTCGCCGCCTTTTCGTCTTCCTGGTGGATGTAAGACTCGAAGGTGCGATTCAGCAGATCGGAGCGCAGTTTTTCCTGGTCTGTGCCGCTGACACGGAACACTTTTAATTGCAGGCCTTGCAGAGTACCCAGCGAAGCTTGCGCGTCATTGGCGACACAGCGGGCTTTGTTGGCGTGATAACGCATGTAGTCATTGGCGCTGGAGAACTTGTGGGTCAGTTCCCACGCCTTGCGCGAATGTGTGCCGGCAAAGCCGAAGATGAACGCCAGGTAAGTGGAGCTCGCCTGAATGAAGATGAACAGCCCGCTCAAGACGGCAAAGGTCACCAGGGATGCACGGTGCAAGGCATCGATCTGATCCTGCGCCGATTTGCCTGCGGCGCTATCGGACAGTGCCTGCATGTCGTCAGGCAGCGGAACGCCATCGTTGGCCGGGAAGTCGTCGGCCGACTGGCTCACGGCTGGCGGGTTGGCGATCAGGTCGGTTTCCTGAGCATTGAGGGTTTCAGTACGGACCCAGAACGCAGCAATGGCCAGCCCGACGATGAAAATCCCATAACCGATCAGCATGGTGTAGCGCTTGGCCGGCTTGTCGCCGTCCTTGTCCACTTTGACCCGGTTGAGCATTTGTTGATATTGCGCGTCTGCATCATCGATGTTGGTGTTGTCGAGTGTGATGACAGCAGTGCTCATCATGTCGCCACCGGTGCCGCTGCGGCGCAGGTTCTCGTAGGACATGATGTGGTCAACAACGCGGTTTTTGTACAGCGCGCGGCCGGCAAACTCGGACAGGAACAAACCGATAATCGAAATTACCAGGCCGATGGCGAATGCACCCGCCAGGGCCGTGTTCGGTGTGGCCAGGGTCAGGGCAAATGGCGCCAGGGCGAAACCGAAGGCCGTGGCTTCGATCAGCATCAGCACCACGATCAAGGTCCACAGGCCAATCCCTTTCTCGCGACGACCGTCTTCGTGGATCTTGCCCAGGTAGTCCTGGTTGCGGCGGAAGGCGGCTTCCGACGGTTGGTGTTGGCGATAGTAGGCCTCGTAGAACCCACACAACTCCCTCTCAGACGACAGGAAACCGAGTGGCTTGAGGTTGGTTTCGCTGGCCTTTTCTTTTTCACCTGGGTTCTTGACCCAGTGGCGAATCCGGCCAAAACCCGGCATGCGAATGCGCAGGTTCATCCACCAGTATTTGAAGGATGACCAGTAAACAATGACCGGAATCGCCATCAGGGTGGTGAACACGACCGGAATGATCACATACCAGTACGCGGTAAAAAACGCGCGGAAAATCTCGAGCATGGGTGGGTTCCTTTCTACTTATCGACGCTTGGGAGTGAACTGAGCGACGTAAGCGTCACCCTGTTTCGGGTAATAGATTTCACCGGCGACCGCATTGCCGGCGCGTTTGTCGAACACGATATCGATGCAGCTCACCGGCGACTTTTGCTGATCGATCGCGAACACGCGGTACAGAATCTGGTTTTCACCTTCGTAGCTGTTGGCCACCGAGGCGTAGCTCGGGCTCTGCTTTTTCTGTGC
Organism: Pseudomonas sp. NPDC087626; assembly: GCF_044743405.1. Lineage (NCBI taxonomy): Bacteria > Pseudomonadati > Pseudomonadota > Gammaproteobacteria > Pseudomonadales > Pseudomonadaceae > Pseudomonas > Pseudomonas sp. NPDC087626. The sequence continues at coordinate 50,577 of NZ_JBIUWJ010000004.1, read as the reverse complement.
GCCGGCGAAGTCGGTGATCAATTGCATCTTCGGTGCCTGGGCCACTTTGGCGCCGTCACGCAGCACGGCAATCGGGCCTACGGCCACGGAGTGACCGTTCACCGCAGTGGCCCATGGCTTGCCATTCAGGCCAGGGAAAAACTCGGTGGTGGCGAATTCCTTCAGCGGCTTGTCGTCCGCCAGGCTCTTGACCTGACCCTCGATACGCGGCATGTCGGCAACGCAAGAACTGAGCGGGGCCGCAGCGTTGGCGGTGCCGATGATGGCGAAGGGCGAGCTTTTCGGGGTGATGCCCATGGCCAGTTGCGAGCGGGTATCGGTCACTGGACGGCCACCGAAGTCGACACCCCCCTTGCCGCTGAGCGGCACGTTCGGCGAGCTGTCGGCAACCACGGGCGCTTTGAGCTCAGGTGCTGGCGCGGGTGCCTGGGCAACTGGGGCTGGGGTCTTGCTCGCGGGCTTGCTGGCCACGACCGCAGGCTTGCTCGAAGGCTTGGTAGTCGCCGGCTTGGCGGTAGTTGCAGGCGCGGTGCCGTGGGCGAGGTACTTGGCGTTGCTGCGCTCATTGCGCACGCGCTCTACCAGCAACTGCTCGCTCTGCACTTCGACGAACTCGACACGGCGGTTCTCGGTGCGCCCTTGCTCGGTGGCGTTGTTGGCCAGCGGACGCGATGCACCGGCACCCTGGTAGTAAATGTTCTGACGGGGAATACCGACATCGGCAAGGATCTGGCCTACGGCGCGCGCGCGTTGCTCCGACAGCTTCTGATTGAAATCAGCCGATCCGGTGGCGTCGGTATGTCCAACCACCAGAATTTTCTTGGTAGCGGGGGCCTTGTCCGCTTGCTTGTCCGTCAGCGCCGTTGCCAGCGACGTCAGTTGGCGACGACCGGCCGGAGTCAACTCTGCCGAACCCACGGCAAACATCTCCGAAGACTGGACCTGGGCTTCAACCCCAACGGCTTGCAACTTCGGCGCGGCGCTCGGGGTGGCGGCGACATTGGCGTTCAACTCGTTGACTTGCATCACCAGGCCTTCCTGCTTGGCCACGGCCTGCAGTTTCTGCACCCGGTCGCGGTACAGCAGGGCCACACCACAACCGGCACCCGCGCCAGCGGTCCCAGCGACTACCATGTCCTTGCCGTCGCCTTTGGTCAGTACCACGACGGCCACACCCACCAAGGCACCCACAGCGGCGCCGGTCATACAGGCAGTGGTTCCCGACGACTCGCCCATGTAATTGTCGATCTGCGCACAACCACTCAGGCCGACCGCTACCGCCACCGCAAGGGCCGTAGGTTTCACTCTTCCATTTACACGCATGCCAATGTCCTTTTCCCCATTCCTTTACCCGCCCATCAGACGGGAATTCTTGTCAGCCCAGCAGCTGAATGAGTGACGCCCCGCCGGCGATTGAAAATCTCCGCGGTGCTTGTTGATCGATCGCAGTGCGCGTTTTCGAAACCCTGCGCCAACAAACGACAGGCACGCAGAAGCCCGAGCCGCGTGCAGTGCGCAGGACTCCAGGCAAATAACAGGTGATGCAGTGACCCAGGCAAAAGCCCATGGAGGGGAATATCCGTATAAGTGCCAGGCGTTAAAGGCCGGGACGTCCGTGTTCGTAGGTGCCGCGTAGAGGCGACAAATCTAGCACACCAGGGCCGTCAGCAATTGGATCAAGGGTTAGGGGCACATGATAGTGGGAAAACGAACAATAGTGGCATTGTGATATGTTGAAAAACGACAAATCTGACTTTTGACAGACTCTCCCGGATCGCAGGAGAGAAACGCGCCGACACAAGTGCCCGGCACCCTGGCGGATGTCGGTGCAGCCAACGCGTGTATTCTGGGCCGCGTTCCGTGACCGAGAGCCTGCTCATGCTGCACAGAAACCTCATTCGACGCCTCGACCTGATCACCTTGAAGCTGTTTGTCGCCGTGTGCGAAGAAGGCACATTGACGCGTGCCGCCTCGCGGGAGTCGATTGCCGTTTCCGCGGCAAGCAAACGCCTGATGGAGCTGGAGGAGGCGCTGGGCATCGGCTTGTTCGTGCGCAACGCCAAGGGCATGGTGCTGACCGCCGCCGGTGAAACCTTGCTGCACCACGCCCGGCGCATGCTGTTTGGCCTGGAGAAAATGGGTCTTGAGCTGGAAGAGCATATCCAGGGGATGCGCGGTTACGTGCGGATGCTGGCGAATCTCTCGGCCATCATCGAGTTCCTGCCCGAGGACCTGCACGACTTCGTTGCCCATCACCAGCAGGTCAAGATCGACCTTGAGGAGCGGCCCAGCGCCGGGGTGGTGCAAGGGCTGATCGACGGCGTGGCCGATATCGGCATCTGCTCCGAGGACACCGACCTGCAGGCGCTGTTCAGCGTGCCTTACCGCTGCGACCAGTTGGTGGTGCTGATGCGCCCCGACCATCAATTGGCGAGCCGGCAATGTGTAGCGTTCAGCGACACCCTGGGCTGCGACCATATTGGCCTGCATGCCGCCAGCTCCATCAACATGCGCACCCATGTCGCGGCCAGGAGTTCGGGAGAACCGCTGCGCGTGCGAATTCATGTGCCCGGCTTCGACGCCATGTGCCGCATGGTGCAGGCTGACCTGGGGATCGGCGTGTTGCCGCGCAAGGCATTTGATCTGTTCGGCCGCGCCCTTGGGCTGGTGGCGGTAGCCTTGAGCGATGACTGGGCGCAACGCACCTTGATCCTGGTGGCCCGGGACAAGGCCGCACTGTCACCCGTCAGCCTGCTGTTGTTCGAGCATCTGCAGCGTAAGGATGGCTGACGCCGGATAGCGTTCGTTTTTCGCGAACGCCTATTGCGATCTTACGGTTGGATCTGTGCTTTGTTGCTCCTCTAGTCTTGGTCGCAAATTCCAAGAACAAAAAGAGGTAGCTGCCATGGCCGGGCCATTGCAAGGCATCCGCATCATTGAAATCGGCAGCTTGATTGCCGCCCCGTTCGCCGCCCGCCTGATGGCTGAGTTCGGTGCCGAAGTGATCAAGATCGAGTCGATCGGGCAGGGCGACCCGCTTCGTAAATGGCGAAAGCTGCACGAGGGCACCTCCCTGTGGTGGTACTTGCAGTCGCGCAACAAGAAGTCGCTGTCGCTCAACCTGAAAGCGGCAGAGGGCATCGCCATCGTCAAGCGCCTGGCAGAGAGTGCCGACGTGCTCATTGAAAACCTGCGCCCCGGCGCCCTGGAAAAACTCGGCCTGGGCTGGGATGTGCTGCATGCCTTGAACCCCAAGCTGACCCTGGTGCGCATCTCCGGTTATGGCCAGTCTGGCCCTTATCGCGATCGCCCCGGCTTCGGCGCCATCGGTGAAGCGATGGGCGGCATCCGCTACACCACCGGCACTGTCGATTCGCCTCCGGCGCGCACCGGAGTAAGCCTGGGGGATTCCCTGGCGTCGATGCATGCGGTAATGGGCGCGCTGATGTCATTGCTGCGGGTCAAGACTGGACAGGGCGATGGCCAGGTTGTGGATGTGTCACTGGTCGAAAGCGTGTTCAACCTCATGGAAAGCCTGGTGCCCGAGTACGACATGCTCGGCCATGTCCGCGAACGCAGTGGTGGGGCGTTGCCAGGCATCGCGCCGTCCAACACCTACCCTACGGCGGACGCTGGTTACGTGGTGATTGCCGGTAACAGCGACCCGATTTTCAAGCGCCTGATGCAGGCCATCGGTCGCAGCGACCTGGGCGGCGATCCGGCACTCGCCCACAACGACGGTCGAGCCGCGCAAAGCGCACTGCTGGACGCGGCGATCAGCGCCTGGTCCTCAAGCCTGCCGATCGATCAAGTGTTGCTCCACCTCGAACAGGCGCAAGTGCCGGCCGGGCGCATCTACAATGTGGCGGACATCGTCGCCGACCCCCATTACCAGGCGCGCGAGATGATTCTCGATGCCCAGTTACCCGGCGGTACGAGCGTGAAGATGCCCGGCATCGTGCCCAAGCTGTCGGCAACACCGGGGGCGGTCAACTGGCCGGGCCCGGCGCTGGGCCAGCATACCGACAGCGTGCTGCAAAGCCTGGGGCTGACGACGAGCGACATTGAGCAACTCAAGCATGCAGGGGTGGTGCAATGATCCGCGACTTTTCCGAGCGCCTGATCGTCCAGGAAGTCTCGCCGCGCGATGGCCTGCAGATCGAACCGGTGTGGGTGGAAACCACGGACAAGATCGAGTTGATCGACCAGTTGTCCCTGGCCGGCTTCAGTCGTATCGAGGTCGGCTCATTTGTCTCGCCCAAGGCGATTCCGGCTTTGCGCGATGGCTACGCGGTGTTTCGCGGAATCCAGCGCCACCCGGGCGTCATCTATGTCGCGTTGATTCCCAACTTGCAGGGGGCGCAGCGGGCGATGGACGCGGGGGTCGATGAACTGAACCTGGTGCTGTCGGCCAGCCAGACCCACAACCTGGCCAACATGCGCATGCGCTGCGAGCAATCGTTGGCGGCGTTCAGCGATGTGGTGTCGCTGGCCAGTGGCACCTCGATGACCCTCAACGGTTCGGTTGCCACGGCGTTTGGATGTCCATTCGAAGGCCGGATCGCCGAAGACCGGGTGATGCACCTGCTGGATGCCTACCTGGAGCTGGGCATGCAGGGGATCACCCTGGCCGATACCACCGGCATGGCCAACCCGCGCCAGGTTCACCGGCTGGTCGATCGAGTACTGGCGCGCGTCCCGGCTACGGACCTGACCCTGCACTTTCACAATACTCGCGGGCTGGGGCTGAGCAACGTCCTGGCCGCTTACGAGGCTGGCGCCCGGCGCTTCGACGCCGCGCTCGGCGGACTCGGCGGCTGCCCGTTCGCCCCAGGAGCCTCGGGCAATATCTGTAGCGAAGACCTGGTCAACCTGTGTGAAGAAATGGGCATCGATACCGGTATCGATCTGCCCCATCTGTTGACCCTGTCGCGCCGCTTGCCCGCACTGCTTGGCCACGAATTGCCCGGGCAAGTGGCCAAGGCCGGACGCAACTGCGACCTGCACCCGCCACCGGCCAATCTACCGGGCTGATCGTCCGTACATCGTTGTCCTTGCATAGGTGCGAGCACGCGGTCCTGCGCGCTCGTCCAGATAACAACAACAATCGGGCTCCCACCGGGAAGTCCAACTGGAGTATCCCCATGTCTATTTCTGTTCTAACCCCAGACAGCAGCCTCACCGAGGTTGTCAGCGCGGAAAAGGCGCTGATCCGCAAAGTCGCCTGGCGCTTGATGCCGCTGATCATGGTCTGCTACCTGTTCGCCTTCTTCGACCGGATCAACATCAGCTTTGCCAAGTTCCAGTTGCAGGCGGACCTGAGCCTGAGCAATACCGCCTACGGCCTGGGTGCAGGCCTGTTCGTGGTCGGTTATGTGCTGTTCGAAGTACCTAGCAACATCATGCTGTACAAGGTCGGCGCCCGCCGCTGGATCGCCCGGATCATGATGTCCTGGGGCGTGGCGACGGCACTGATGGTGTTTGTCACCGCCGAGTGGCAGTTCTATGTGCTGCGTTTCCTGATCGGTGCCATGGAAGCCGGTTTTGCCCCGGGCGTGCTGTATTACCTGACCTTGTGGTTCCCGCAGACCTACCGCGGACGCATTACCTCGACCCTGTTCCTGGCCTCGGCCTTTGCCGGACTACTTGGCGCACCGATCTCCGGGCTGGTGCTGGAGCACATGGACGGCTTGCTGCAGATGCGCGGCTGGCACTGGCTGTTCCTGCTCGGCGGAGTGCCCTGCGTAGGTCTCGGCCTAGTGGTACTGCTGGTGCTCAAGGACCGCATAGCCGATGCGCATTGGCTGAGCGAGCCAGAGAAAATCTACCTCTCGGCGCGCATTGCGCAACACGAGAGCAACAAGCACGGCGGCTCGTTACTGGCTGCGATCAAAATGCCCGGCTTCCTGATGCTCGGCCTGATCTACTTCCTGATTCAGGTCGCCTCCTACGGCCTGAACTTCTGGGCCCCACAATTGATCCGCAGTACCGGCGTCGAAAGCCCGGTCACCATCGGCCTGCTGACCGCCGTGCCCTACGTATGCGGCGCCATCAGCATGGTAGTCATCGGTCGCCTGTCGGACGCCAGCGGCGAACGCCGAAAATTTGTCTGCGCACTGGTGGCCCTGGGCGCCATCGGCTTCTTCAGCGCCGGCATCTTCGCCGCCCATACCAGTCTGCTGATCCTCTCCCTGGCCCTGCTCGGCACCGGCATCATCGCCTCCATCCCAACCTTCTGGACCCTGCCTTCCAAACTCCTGGCCGGCGCCGGTGCAGGCGCAGCGGGCGGCATCGCCCTGATCAACACCCTCGGCCAGTTCGGCGGCATCGTCAGCCCGGTCATGGTCGGCAGCATCAAGGACCTGACAGGCAGTACCACACCGGCGCTCTACGTCATCGGCGTTACCAGCCTGATCGCCGCAGCGTTGTTGCTGTGGGGATTGCCGCAGAGGTTGCGTACCCTGGATAAGAGCGAAGACTAGGGGAGAAGGGTTTCATGGCCTTCGGTACGCCTTGCATCGAGGATCCACTCATTCTGGGTGTGGAGGCTACTGAAGGGCGTGGATTGGAGATTGGCGAACCCCCAAAACGAAAAAACCCGCCTGAAGGCGGGTTTTTCGGGGGTTCCAGAGATTTTGAAAGCCTTCTCTGGAACCTTGTATGGTGCGGCATCAGGAGTCGAACAATCTAATAAGCTATTGAATTAGCTTATTAATATTTAAAGGCCTGTGAGGTTCTACCTCTAAAACCACCTCAAGGTCCTCGTACGCCTGAGGATCTTGCTTGACGTGACTAACCGCGAAGGGCCGGAGTTGCCCCCACAGCGGCCTATGAGAATTGGGCCGTTGATGTGTCAACGGTCAACCACGTTAGAGTTAGAGTAGGTCCATGGTGGCCATAGAATCAGCCATGCGGTAGCCCATCGCTTTGTAACCCGCCTGGCGCTTATCCCACATCCTCAGCAGCGCGACATTACCCCCGTCAACGAAGTCGATCACTCGCACGTCGGCCTTATCGGCATGTGATCGATGCAACCGCCCCGCATATTGCTGAAGGATTCCCTTCCATGAGATGGGCATTGCCAGCACCAGCGTGTCCAACGGCGGATGATCGAAGCCTTCACCTACTAGTTTTCCTGTTGCCAACAGCACTCGTGGAGCATCAGGGGGAAGGGACTCAAGCTCATGCATACGGGAAATCCGCTGTTTCTTAGGCACTCGCCCATGAAGCGTGAAAAGGTTATGCACGCGCTGCTTCAATACTAATTCAAGGGCATCCACATGTTCCGTCCGCTCCGTTAGCACTAGAATTTTTCTACCCGCGTTGTACGCCAGCTCAATCTCCGAGACGATTTTGGCTGTTCGCTCAGAGTCGTCGGCTAGACGCCGAAAAACGTCCTGAATCCCAAAGCCGTCGGGGACCACTATTGGTTTGGGCAGCAATCGAGGCACGACAGATAGGTCATGGGGCCCACTCGCTGGTCGAGCAGCAGAATGTCGGATCGGTCCGCACTGCATGAAAATAATGGGCTGCTGCCCATCTCGGCGCACTGGGGTTGCTGTGAGTCCCAATACGTACCGCGCGGTCGCGCTCCTCAGTAGTGCCTCGAATGACACTGCTGATAGGTGATGACACTCATCAACGATGATCTGGCCGTAGTTTTTTACCTGATCGCTGATCTCGCCTTTTCGCGATAGCGACTGCATGACGGCAATGTCGATGATGCCGGTAAGCTTCGCTTTTCCGCCCCCAAGAGTACCAACGACACCATTCCCGACTCCCAAGAACGCCTGCAAGCGCTCTTGCCACTGCCTTAACAGTTCCGTCCGATGCACAAGCACCAGCGTGTTAATGCCACGTGCGGCAATCAACGCAGCAGCACTCACCGTTTTACCGAAAGCTGTCGGTGCGCAGAGGATACCGGTGTCATGACTTAGCATTGCGCTGATAGCAGCCTCTTGGTCAGAACGCAGGGTCCCTAGAAAGCTCACGTCGATGGGGTCGCCCGCGAAGCGTTCGTCTTTAAGAATAGGGGTAACCCCGTTTTCCTCTAAAAGCTCCAGCGCAGCATCCAAACAGCCACGTGGTAACGCAATATGTTTGGGGAAGTTCTGGGCACAACCGATAATCCTTGGCTTGTTCCACACTGACATGCGCATGGCCTGAGCTTTGTAGAACTCAGGGTTTTGAAAGGCAGCGAGCCGGACAAGCTGGTTTGCCAATGGCTGTGGCAGTTCCGACTTTTCAAAGTAAATTAAGTTAGCCAGCGTGATGTTGACGGCAGCAGGCAACGGGCATGTCAATTTACGTGATCTCGATTCACGATCTTTCCAAGGTTCTGCATCACCTTCGTCATCGACATAGGCGACCCCTAGAGGGTCCCGATTACCCATCGCCTGGATAATAACGGGCTGGATATCTTCTGGACTCATGCGCTGAATCGATGCCAGGAAGGCCCATTGATCAGGATGAGGCTCAAGCGAGTCGTCTACAAAAACGCTATTGTTTTGGGCCCTGGCCCGCTTTTGTAAAGGGAGCGCGATGAGATTTCCAAAGCCGCCTTTGGGCATATAGTCCTGGTTTGGAAACAGTCGATCATAGGAGCTGAGCGCCAACTGGCGGGTGCGCTCACAGGCATGACTGATGATTGCAGCACCGAGGCGGCGCGCATCGCAGGCAGGAACATTACGCTCAAAGAAAATCCAGCCATGAGCCCCTTGGCCTGAGCGCGATATTTCCAGCGCCACCGGGACGTTCAGCTCATGGCATGACTGCACAAAAGCTTTGGAGTCATCACGCCATTCGGCCTCATCGAAGTCGACTGCCAAAAAATAACAAGTGTCATCAGAGAGTAGGGGGTAGATACCAACGACCACTTCGCCCGCCAGATGGCGATAGACCACCTCATCGGTCAGCGGAAGCAGCTGGCGGTTACCGCAGTCGCCACATTTAATTCGGGGCTTCTCACAAACGCCAGGCCTCCATTCGTTTGCGCAAGCGGGTGCGTATCCTGATTTGCCTGCCTTGCTTTCCCAGCGGATGGGATAAACGTCCGTCCTACCACGAAACAAACTTCGGAATAGGGCAAGCTTTCCATCAGTATCGAGTTGCTGTGATTGTTCTGCTTGGACAATCGCTATCTTGACTGGCTCAGCAGGCGGGCGCCATTCGATGCCATGAGCATCCAGCAAGGCAACCAATCTTGCATTCTCAGCCCTTAGCTTCGCCACCAGACTAGTGTCTATCACCGCCTTCAGCCTCTACGTCTCAGGTGAAGCCTGTAGCCTCGAGCTACAACCCTCAGTCCATCAGTAAAACATAGAGGTTATCAAACAACAGAGGTTAGGTTCAGGGGCTCAAGAGGTTCGCCCTAATCCCAATCAAATTGTTGGCTGGCTCAATCTGCCAGTTAGGGATACAGAGCGCGCAGTTGCTGGCATTCGGCTAACGTTGAAAATTCCAGGATTTTCCTAGGCGCAGAGTGATCAGGCTTGTGGTCAGCAGGTAGTAGTAGCGCGTCGATTTCGAGTTTGAGTTCATGTGGTGGTTCAAAAACCAAACGAGATGCTTTCTTTGCCATGTCCATGGATTATCTCGGTTCCAGCGTTCAGAAATGGCTGCTTGAATAGTCTTGGCCTAGCGGATGTGACGTTCTCGTGTGGCATGTGCTCCAGTCAGTGCCCCAGCCAAGAAGATCTCCATATCGAATGGTTTATTCATACCCGACCACCGATGTACGCCGATACCACGTCGATTCGACCGTGTCCTAGCTCATAGCTGATTTGTAAGCGTGCCTCTCGATCCAGGCGTGGATCGAGGCGCCTGCACCAGCCACCGTTGATGGGCGCTAGGTGATGGGTGATCTGCTCATAGCGTTCGCATGCATAAGCCGCGCGCAATTCGTGGAAGCCTTTGAGGTTGTGCGTATGGAGGATATTTCGGGCGGGGCGTATGACACTCGGTTGGAAATCGAGGTAGCTCTCGTTCGGTGCCAGCAGGTTGCGGCTACCGTCGGGAGAGACCTATCCGGCGTACGTGAGCGCTTCGCGAATATGGTCATCCACCGTGATCCAACGAGGCGCGGTTGCGCCGCTTCGGCCACCTTTGGTGCCGTCCTGGATGTTGATCTTGTCGTAGTGTTCGGCTTCTCTTCGCAGGCGCGGAAGGTCGGCCAAGATGGCCTCGCGCAAGCGCATGCCGGTGGCTCGCGCCAACTGGGCGATGGCCGCCGCACGTGGCATTTGGTGTTCGCAGAGGACGTCGACGATCCGCTTCACGTGTTCGCGGTCTTGGCCTTTCGGCACCGAGCGACGAACACTGTTCCGCCGCATTCCCAGCGTCTTGCTCGGACTCGGCACTTTCACATACTGATCACCGCAAAGTGCGGCCATGGTCCGGTTTACGCTGGACAACCGATTTTGCGCGGTGGCGATGCTGATAGCGCCTTGTTCAACTTAGTGACGCAGATGGCCGGCGTAATCCAGCAAGGTCTGCCGATCAATTTGTCGCGCATCGTTAAACCCGGGTCCATCCTTCGACCGACACCAGCGTACAAACGCCTGCCAGCGATCACTGTGCACTTTGACCGTGCCGTAATGCCCGTCGCCAAACATGTCCCGTAACGCCTGTGGCCCGGCATAACTCAGTTGCCGGCCATAGCCAAAATTCCGGCCATCTCGTCTACCGACCAATCCCATGACCAAACTCCTCTCGAAACCAAGTCCTTGTAGCTTTCCTCACGTCATCCCGCCAAGAATGTTGAGTGTTATCAGGGATCAAGGCCTCTGCGACCTGTGAGGGTTGTCCACTGACGCGGGACTGGCGGCTCTTTACAACCGGGAGCTTGGGCATCTCATGATCCGGCCTCCTGAACACCTCCAAAGAAGTGGGCGGGTGGAGGCTGCGCTAGCTGACGAGACCAGCGCCGCGAGATCCTGAGTTGGGTGAAGGCAGCTATGCGATGACCGGGGCATGCCTGACTGTCAGTCAGGTGCGGTCCAATCCGTGGGCTGCGGCACCATCATCTGCATCGCTGTTGCTGGTGACTTCGGTGTTTGTCACTCCGATTGTCACGAGGGGGAATGCCGCAAAGCCTTGTACGAGGTGGGTTGCAGCAGCGGTAGGAGCGCCCGTCTCTTTCCGGGAGAAAGAGACGGGCGCAGGTTGGCGCACGGGAATGGCCAAGCGGATAGGTTGCTGCAGAGCAGCTATGAAAGGGGGATGAGTTGCCGCAGTGGGCACCCTGGTAAAAGTAGGCATCCATCACATCGTTGTGACCGTGCGAGCCGCCGGACGCTAATCGCACTTTGGGAGAACCACCACGGTGTGGCGTAGCCTTAAAGGTTCTGGCTACCTGGGTTGCTGTCAACGACAGCTCTTTGCCCGATCTTTTCTACGCCTGTGGATAATTTGGGTCAAGGCTCGAATTTTCGGGAGTTCTGCGGCTGTGGATGAAATTATCCACCGGTGGAAATCAGTGGTTTTCCACAGACAGTTGCGTGGGCTTTAGATTTTTTAAGTGAGGTCCATCCAAGCAGGGCGGCTTTGCAGCCCTGTTTGGATGGACCCGCGTGGCAGAGCAGATTGCGAGAGTCTTACGGATGTACGCTTGCTTTACTGCGGCACTTTAAAAGCCAAAGCAGTGTCAGCACCGTCGGCCAAAACAACGTGTTGAGAATGTCGTGAGCGCTTGCCTGCCAGCGCCAGTATCCGAAGCTTCCAATATCGTCTCGCCGATCTACCCACTCGCCAGCACACGCAACGATGAAAACAACCAGCCAGCCAATGTATGGCCTGAATCGTCGGGTGCCGACGATCAACGTTAAATAGACCACCATGCCCACATAGATATGCAGCGCGTCTTTTGACAGCCCGGTTGCCGACACGATGGCGAGCTTGATGCTTTGTGCGGTTGAGATATCCATGTCAATTCTTCCTTTCTGCGCCAGTGCCAGACTTCGCCTTCATCCGAGTAACGTTAACCCCAATCTGGTTGGCGAATTCGTGTGGAGTGACATGCTCTTGCCGGTTGGCCTCCAGATACCGACTCCACCAGTTCATGATCAGCCTGCGTTCCTCGATGAACTCAGCCTTGTGGATGTAAGCGGCGCGGACGTTGTTGCGCTCCTTGTGGCTCATCTGCCGTTCAATAGCTGTCTCCGACCACAGTCCTGACTCGATCAGTGCGCTGCAGGCCATCGAACGAAACCCATGTCCGCAGATATCGGTTTTGGTGTCGTATCCCATCGCCCGTAGCGCGTTGTTCACGGTATTTTCGGACATCGGTTTCCAGGGCTTGGCATCGCCTGCAAACACTAGGTCGAATTTTCCGGTGAGGGCGTGGATCTGTTCAAGCAAAGCCACGGCTTGCGGCGATAAGGGTACAAGGTGGATGTCCCCGGCCATCTTCGTTCCCCTTGTTGAAAAGGGTACTCCGACCAACGCGGGTCGAGTGTCTGGTATCTCCCAGGTGCCGCGCTTGAGGTCGAACTCGCTCCAACGGGCGAAGCGCAGTTCGCTGGAGCGGACGAACACATGCAGCGAGAGCATCACCGTCAGACGGGTAAGTGCCCGGCCTTTATAGGTGTCGATCCGCTCCTGTAGTTCCGGCAGTCGCGATAAGGGTAGAGCGGGGCGATGTACCACCCGGGGGGCTTTGATCGAGCCTTCGAGATCGTAAGCAGGGTTTATGGTGATAAGCCGGAGGCCTTTTGCCTCGCGCATGATGCTCTGCAGGTAATTTTGTACCCTTAAAGCAACGTCTATCGTTCCGCGCTTCTTGATCGCTTCCAAGGGCTGCATAAGGTCATGGGTGTCGAGGTCGACAATGGCGCGGGCGCCGATCAGCGGGAATACGTGGGTTTTGAGGCGGCTCATCACTGTCTTGGAATGGCCTGGTGCCCACTTGGCCGACATTTCCGTATGCCAGTCGAGCGCAACGCTTTCAAAGGTTCTGCCTTTGATTACGGCTTCCGCCTTGGCTTGGTGCTTGGTCTCTATAGGATCAACGCCATCCACCAGCATTCGCTTGACCTCCAAGCGCTTGCGGCGCGCATCGGCGAGGCCAATGACGGGGTAGTTGCCGAACGAGGTCAGTCCTTCGCGTCCGTCAGGTTTGACGTAACGGAGCCGCCAGCCTTTGCGGCCATTGGGCTGGACTAGGAGGTAGAGGCCATCGCCGTCGAAAAGCTTGTAGGCGCGGTCTGTAGGTTTTGCCAAGCGGCAGGCTGCGTCGGAGAGCGGAGCTGTGGTGCGCGACATAAGGGTACTCCCTTTTATCGAAGTGACCTGTATCCCAAACTCTACCCTTAAAACGGCTGGAATCCACCAGATTTTGACGTAACCCGACAGAACCCAAAAACGAAAAAACCCGCCAGAAGGCGGGTTTTTCGGGGGTTCCAGAGATTTTTAAAGCCTTCTCTGAAACCTTGTATGGTGCCGGCACCAGGAGTCGAACCCGGGACCTACTGATTACAAGTCAGTTGCTCTACCAACTGAGCTATACCGGCGTGTTGGGCGACGATTATAGCGATTGCTTTGCGTCTGTAAACCCCTGAATTCTGACTATTTTTGCGTAGCGCTCAGGGTCAGGCTCTGCGCAGCACTTTCTTGAGCTTTTCTACGGCTCGCCAGGAGCGGCTGTTGCGCAGGGCGTGGAGTTCGGCTTCGGCGCGGTCGGCGCGTTGGCGTTCGTTGTGCAGGGCGGTTTCCAGGTCGGTCAGGGGGTAGCTGAAGCTGTGTCCGTAGCAGAACTGGAACTCGTCGAGGTTGCACGGGGCCAGTTCGAATGCGCCCTTGAAGTGCAGGTGTTCTTCGGCCAGGTAGAAGGTGTTGAGGCCGTCGAACAGTACCGAGTGGTAACCGGCGTCGAGCAGCAGTTGTTCCCAGGTCTGGTCGCGGGTCCAGGGGGTTTCGATGAGGATGATCCAGGGGCGCCATTGGCTGAAGTCCATGCCGCGCAGCACGGTTTCCTCGTGGCCTTCGACGTCGATCTTGAGGAAGTGGATCGGGCCTTTGACGTGTTCTTCGCAGATCGAGGTCAGGGTGCGGGAGTCGACGGTATGGCTGCGCACCTCCATGCCGGCGTCGCGGTGCTGCTTGGCGACGCTGGCTTCCACGGTCGACAGGCCGGTGTCGGCGATGGCGTAGAAGGTCAGGGCCTCGGCGTTGTCGCCGGCCACGCATTGCAGGTTGATGTCTTTGGGCCGCTCCTGGCACAGGGCGTCGTGGTAGACCTGCACCGGCTCGATGTTGATGCCGGTCCAGCCGCGTTCATAAAACGCCTTGGTGACCGAGTCCACGGTGGGCTGATTGGCGCCGACGTCGATGTAGAAGCCGTTTTCGAAGTGCTTCAGGGCGCGCCACAGGCGAATGTCTTCGAAGTTCTGTGCATAGGAAATGAACGTCACTGGCGCTTCCTGTCAGTCGGCTACGGCGATTCATGGCACCCGCTGGGCGCCCGATGACTGTGTATAGCAACTGCATCTGATGCGCGCAATTGTTGGCATGTTAGAGGCCAGGATTCGGCAGTTATGTCCTTTGGTTTTAAAGCTTATGCACAACTGGCAGTTGTCTGGCGCTCTGGATGACCGATTTTTTGCAGGAATTCTCAACAAGTCGCAACTGGCTGTTTTTTCGTTCGTTTTTTAATGTGAACAAAAAATGACCAAGGACCTTTTAGCCCTAAAAGCCTTGGATCCAAAGGCCCAGATGGATTTTCATCAACAGAGTTATCCACAGGCTGTGCTGCGACAAAATGCCCCTTAATGGCGCTCGGCTAGCAGCAGCAGATTGCGCGGCGTCAGCGCACTTTCGCAGAAGGTGCCGAGGCGAACCTGGTAGCCCTGGGATTCGAGAAATAACGCGCGGTCGAGGACCAGCCACAGTTCCAGTGGGCGGCGGAACAAGCCGCGTACCAGTTCCAGGTTGCGCACTTCGGCCAGGCGTTGCCAGCCGGCGGCTTCCAGTGCCGGCCAGTCCTGGGTGCCGACTGTGGATAAGTCTTTGAGTGCGGCGAGGTCGCGGCAGTAGTCGGCGAAGGGTTTGTCCAGCCAGGCGCTGGGCAGTGACGGCGTCGGCAGGTACTGGTCCAGCCCGCGCAGTTGTCGTTGCAGCAGGTCGAAGCCCAGGCGGCGAGCCATGGAGCTGTCGCGCTGGCGTCGGACCCGGGCGCCGGCGGTCACGGTTTCGCTGAGCGGCAGGGCCAGGTCGTCCAGGGAAAGCTGCAGGCTGGAGGCTTTGCCGGCGCTGGACAGGGCTTGGTATTGGCTGGCCTGGGTGCGGTTGTAGCAGCACGGGGCGACGGCCAGTTGTGGGCAGCCGGCGGCGCTCGCCAGTTGCAACAGGCGCACGTGCAGGTCGCCACAGGCGTGCAGGGCCACTGGCGTCAGGTCGGCGCTGACCTGGGCCGCTGCATCGGCTGCCAGCACGTCTTGCTGCAGATGCCGGGCAGTCAGCCGATGGTGCTGACTCAGGGCCTGGCCGCTGGCGATCAGCGCCGGGTCATGCTCGAGGCAGGTCAGTTGCTGGCCGGCTTGCAGCAGGCGGCGGCCCAGATGGCCCTTGCCCGCACACCAGTCCAGCCAGTGCCGGGGTTGATCGGCGAACTGCAGGCAGGCGGCAAAGGCTTCGATCTGCTGCCATTTGCGCCCCGGAACGTCGACGTTCAGGCGCGGCGCGGCGGGTTGGATGGCATTGGCAGGGAATTGCGCGAGCACGCTGAGGGCCGCCGACTGCGCCGCCAGCGCCGGGAAAGGTGCCGGGGCGAGTAGCTGTTCGGGATGGTTGTGGTGGTCTTCGGCGTGTTGCAGCGAGCGCTGGCGTAACCACTGGGCCAGTTGCGGGTGGGTGGTTTCCCATGGCAACTGGCGCTGGGTAAACGGGCGCGGGCGCCAGAGTGCCTGGTGCTCGCTCAGGAAGGCATCGAGGGCGTTGAAGCGGGCGAGCAACTGCTCGCCCGTCAGCACCGACGGCTCAGCGTCCCTGGCAGGCATCGACGCGCAACCAGCGCTCCAGCAGCTTGAAACCCCGGACCAGGACGTAGGCCATCAGCAGGTAGAACATACCGGCGGCGAAGAAGATCTCCACCGGCAGGTAGGTACGGGCAATGATGGTGCGAGCCATGCCGGTCAGTTCGAGCAAGGTCACGGTACTGGCCAGGGCGCTGGCCTTGAGCATCAGGATCACTTCGTTGCTGTAGGCCGGTAGGCCGATGCGCGCGGCACGCGGCAGGATGATGTAGAACAGCGCCTTGGGCCGCGACATGCCCAGTGCCCGGGCGGCTTCGATTTCACCCGGGGGGATGGCCTGGATCGCGCCGCGCAGGATCTCGGCGATGTAGGCGGCCGTGTGCAGGGTCATGGTGGCGGTGGCGCACCAGAACGGATCACGCAGGTAGGGCCACATCGCGCTGCTGCGCACCGCGTCGAACTGCGCCAGGCCGTAGTAGACCAGGAACAGCTGCACCAGCAGGGGCGTGCCGCGGAAGAAGAAGATGTAGGCGTAGGGCAGGGCGCGCACGTACCAGAGCTTGGACGAGCGGGCGATGCCCAGCGGAATGGCCAGCAGCAGGCCGAGGATGACCGCGATGGCCACCAGTTCCAGGGTCAGGGTAGCGCCCTGGGCCAGCTTCGGCAGCCACTTGATGATCACTTCCCAGTTCATTGGTTGCTCCGGGCAAAGCCGCGAGCGGCGCGTTTTTCCAGCAGGTGCATGCCGGTCATGGCGATGACGGTCAGCCCCAGGTACATGAAGGCGGCAACCATATAGAAGGTGAACGGCTGTTTGGTCATGGTCACGCCGTTCTGCGCGTGACGCATGATTTCTTCCAGACCGATGACCGAGACCAGGGCCGTGTCCTTCATCAGGATCATGAACAGGTTGCCCAGCCCCGGCAGGGCGATACGCCACATCTGCGGCATGATCAGCCGGGTGAAGATCCGCCATTTCGACAGGCCCAGGGCCACACCCGCTTCGCGGTGGCCCTTGGGAATGGCCAGGATCGCCCCACGGAACACTTCCGTGGCATAGGCGCCAAAGCACAGGCCGAGGGCGATCACGCCGGCGGCAAAGGCATTGAGCGCCAGGTCAGGCTTGCCGAAAAACTCGCCGAGGGCACGCATCAGGTTGACGGTGCCGAAGTAGATCAGCAGCACCCAGAGCAGTTCCGGGATGCCGCGTACCAGAGTCGAGTAGGTGCCGCCAAGCCACTGCAGTGACTTGTACGGGGAAGTCTTGGCCAAGGCGCCGAGCAGGCCGAGCACCAGCCCCAGGCTTAAGGCCGTGAGAGCCAGTTTGACGGTCATCAGCGCGCCAGCGGCGAGCGCCGGGCCGAATCCTTGGAGTTCGATAATCATGGAGGTCTATTCAAGTTGCAGCAGGCTTTGCTAAAGACCGGCGCGCCGGGTGGGCGCGCCGGTCAGGCACGTCAGGATCAGTAGATGCTGAACGGGAAGTACTTGTCGTTGATCTTCTTGTAAGTGCCGTCAGCGACGATTTCCTTGATGGCGGCGTTCAGCTTGTTGCGCAATTCGTTGTCACCCTTGCGCACCGCGATGCCGATTTCGTCGCTTTCTACCACTGGGTCGCCTTTGAACTCGTAGTTCTTGCCGGCATCGCTTTTCAGCCAGTCGTAGTTGGCGTACTTGTCGGCCAGGATGCCGTCGACGCGACCGGAGGTCAGGTCCAAGTAGGCGTTTTCCTGGGTGTCGTAGAGGCTGACCTTGATGTCGTCACCGTAGGTGTCTTCCAGCCAGGTACCGGCCAGGGTCGCGCGCTGGGTGCCGATGGTCTTGCCTTTGAGGTAGGACTTGTCGGTCTTGAAGTCGACGTTTTTCGGCGCGATGAATTGCAGCTTGTTGGAGTAGTAGCGGTCAGTGAAGTCCACGGCCTGCTTGCGCTCGTCGGTGATCGACAGCGAAGACACCAGGAAGTCGAACTTCTTGGCGTTGAGGGCCGGGATGATGCCGTCCCAGTCAGAGGTGACAACTTCGCACTCGACTTTCATCTTGGCGCACAGGGCGTCGCCGATGTCTTTGTCGAAACCGACTACCTGGCCGCTGGCATCCTTGTTGTTGAACGGCGGGTAGGCCGCCTCGATGCCCATCTTGAGTTTTTCGGCAGCCATTGCGTTGGCCGAGAACACCAGGGTGGCGGCAGCGGCCAGGATGAATTTCTTGTAGTTCTGCATGCGGGTAGCTCCGTTAGCGGTTGCTGGACATGAATTGTTTGCAGCGCGCCGAAAGCGGGTTTTCAAACACCTGCTGTGGCGATCCTTGCTCTTCTACCAAGCCCTGGTGAAGGAACACAACTTCACTGGAGACCTGACGGGCGAAGCCCATTTCATGGGTGACCAGCAGCATGGTGCGGCCTTCTTCGGCCAGGGCGCGGATCACGTTTAGTACTTCCTGAACCATTTCCGGGTCAAGTGCCGAAGTGGGTTCATCGAACAGAATCACTTTGGGCTGCATCGCCAGGGTGCGGGCAATGGCCGCGCGTTGTTGCTGGCCGCCGGACAGTTGCGCCGGGTACGCGTGGCGTTTATCGGCGATGCCAACCTTGGCCAGCAGGGCTTCGGCGACTTCGATGGCCTCGGCCTTGCTCTGCCCCAGCACGCGGCGCGGTGCTTCGATGATGTTATCGAGCACGCTCATGTGCGGCCACAGGTTGAAGTTTTGAAACACAAAACCGATTTCGCTGCGCAGGCGGTTGATCTGCCGGCCGTCGGCGGCCACCAGCTCGCCGTTTTTTGCCGGCTTGAGCTTGAGTTCTTCGCCAGCCACCAGGATCTGCCCCTGGTTGGGGTTCTCCAGGAGGTTGATGCAGCGCAGGAACGTGGACTTGCCGGAGCCGGAGGAACCCAGGATCGAGATCACGTCGCCGTCGCGTGCGGTCAGCGAGACGCCCTTGAGCACCTCCAGCTGGCCGTAGCGTTTGTGCAAGTTGCGGATTTCAAGCGCGGGCGTGGCCTCAGCCATGTACGGTCCTCATTGTGTTCGGTTGTGCCTGTGCTGTTGGGCAGCCTTCCTGGCGAGGCGCCAAGCTAGCATAGCGTTGGAATGGCGGCCAACAGCCCCACGGGGTGCACACGGGAAGTGGTGCGCGGTTGTCGCATCGACGCAGCAGACTGTCGCGCCATCAACAACCGAACATCTGTTTGAAGCCATGTTTGCGTGGGGGGAGCGTAAAAAAAGGCGCGATGGTGCCAGCTTTGGCCGGGTGTTGGAAGCGCTAAGCGGACATTCGTTCCTGATCGGCACGTTTATTGTGCACCAGTGGTTTTTTCTGTGTGTTTTTGGTGCGCCGATTCATCCGGTGGCTGGATGGCACGTTAATGTTCTGGCGAAGTGCTATTAATCTCAATGACTTAGCATTGGAGCTCGGTCTTTGTGCAGGCCGCGGAATGTGAGGTCATGACACATTTTGGCGCAATTGTTTCGTGCGGAATTAGAAAGCGACAGGTTGGTTTGTTTTTGCGAGAAGCGCCGCCCTGCAATGGAATTGAGTTATCCGGAGAGGCGAAAAACGGCCGCTGTCAGGGATGACGAGCGGCCGTTCTGGTTAGCGGACTGCAGGGTTTACTCGGCCTTTTCGTCCGGTTCGCCCAGGGATTCGCGGTAGCTGTCCAGGGCGTTGCCGAAGTCGCTGATGAACTGCGGCTCGGTGAGCCAGGCCTGGGCGGTTTCGCGGTCCATGCCGTCGGCCCACATGCGGTAGTCGATCAGCATGTCGGCGGCCAGATGGGTGGCGGCCATGGCTTCGTTCTCGGCGTTTTCCATGTCGAGCAGGTCTGGGTGCTCGTTGATGATCTCGCTGAGGTTCGACAGCAGGGTCAACAGCATGTCATTGCGGCTGGTGGCCTCTGCGGCGTGCATCTTGCTGAACATCGCCAGGGTGTACTCGGGGATCGGCGCGTCCAGGTGGCCTGTCTCGTCATCCAGTGCCAGCGGCTTTCTGCCGACCATGCGGATCTGCTTGGCCTTGGCCTTGGCGCGTTTGGCGCGTTTTTGCTGTTTGTTCGGGGATGCCATGTAATTCAGTTCGCTTTCTGTTGAGTGTTGGCCGCGATGGCGTCGGACGCCGCCACGTAGTCAGCCTGGAAGGCTGGCGATTCGATCCACGCCAGGGCGCCGGCTTCGTCGGTCTCGGTGGACCATTGGCGATATTCGATGAGGGCCGCCAGGATGAAGTCCATGGCACCTTCTTCGCCTTCCTGCTCGTACACCAGTTCCAGCAGCGGGTCTTCGAGGAAGGCGCTGCACATGGCTTGCTGGCTGGTCTTTTCGGCGTCGATCATTTTCTTGAACAGCTCGGTCAGGTCGACTGACTCGAAGTCGATGCGATCGTCGTTCGGGTCCAGGTCCACCGGCGCGGCTGCGCGTTGGGTGCGGTTCTGCTTGGCCTTGGCTTTGGCGCGGGTGGCGCGTTTTTGCTGCTTGTTCGCGGATGCCATGGGCGTCGTTCCGTGTTTCGTCGAGAGGGTGCAGGCCGGTCAGCTACGGGGGACTCGCCGCCCGGGATGATCGGGGGCCAGTTCGCCATGTTGCAGCCAGGACAATGCAATGGGCCATAGTGTGGCTTGGTATGGGCTACGAAAAAAGCCGAAATGTCCGACTTGTTGCTCGCCGATGTCTTGCGGGGCGATTCGCAGGTGAGTGTTGGCACTGCGGGTGAAGTAGCCCAGCAGGCGCTCGATGGCGGCAACGGTGCCGTAGGGATCGTCGCTGAGGCTGATTGCCAGGGTTTTCGCGGTAACGGCGACGAAAGGTAGCTGGCCGACTTTTGCGGCAAGCACGCGGCCGCTGGGGCACTGCTCGAAGCGCGGCGCGGATCGGCTCCAGTCGCGCACCACGCCGGCCGGAGTGTCTTCCAGCCAGCCCAGGCGTTTGCCGGGGAAATAACCGCAGAGCCAGGTCACCAGCGGCATCACCACATGCCACTTGCCGAACATCCGCCAGCGCAGGTCCGGGGTGTAGTCGCGCCAGTAGGCAAATTGTGCACCGACGGTCACCAGGCGCCGGATCACCGGCCCCGAGTTCGCCAATCCCGCGGCACAGCCGCCAAAGCTATGGCCGACGACATCGATGGGCTGGCCAGGAAACTCGCGCTGTGCACGCTTGAGCATGGCCTCGAAGTCCAGGTGGCCCCAATCCGACCAACTGGCGTCGAGGTTTTTCAGCGAGGCTGGGCGCGACTCGCCAATACCCCGGTAGTCATAGGTGATGACGTCGAAGCCATGGGCGCACAGGTATTCGGCAAAGCGCGAGTAGTGGCGGCAACGCACCGAAGTGGCAGCGTTGATGATCACCACTGCCCGGGACTGGTCGGTGCCGGCATGCCGCCAAGTGAAACCACCCAGGGCAAAACCGTCGGCGGCGGGCTCCCGGAAGGAAGTCATAAGCGGCTTGGCCAGCAGTTCCAGCTCGATTTGAGTCGGTGTCAGTGAAGGGCTTTCCTGCAAATTCATTGGCGCGCAACCTTTGCGGGTAGCTGCCAACCATAGTCTGCCTTTGGCGGGTCGACAATCCGTCCGGTTGGTCAATGGTGTCGGTTGATCAGCCGTTGCTCGAGCATGACCCGCTCACGATCCAGTTCCGCACGCAGTTCCTCCTCGCTGGGCAGCACCAGTTTGTACTTGCTGGCGAATAGCTGTTCGTGACCTTGCAGCATGGAGTAGCGGACCACCGACTCATCCTTTTGTGCGCAGAGGATGATGCCCACGGTGGGGCTGTCTTCCGGACCGCGCTTGAGGTCGTCGTACATGCGCACGTACATGTCCATCTGGCCCACATCCTGATGGCTCAGTTCGCCACGCTTGATGTCGAAGATAACGAAGCACTTGAGCAAGTAGTTGTAGAACACCAGGTCGATGTAGAAGTCTTTGCTGTCGGTGCTGATGCGTTGCTGGCGGGCGATAAAGGCGAAACCCTTGCCCAGTTCCAGCAGGAAGCCTTGCAACTGATTGATCAAGGCTTGTTCCAGATCGGTTTCCAGCACCGAGCCGGCATTGGGCAGGCCAAGAAACTCCAGCACCACCGGGTCGCGGATGAAATCCCGGGGGGTGGCTGGCAGTTGCTGGATATGGGTCGCGGCTTCCTGCTTCACGGTCGAGCGATCGCGGCTGGCCAGCAGGCGCTCGTAGTAGAGCGTGCCGATCTGGCGCTCCAGGGCCCGGGTCGACCAGTTCTGGGTGGCGGATTCGATCATGTACCAGTGGCGGGCGTGGTCGTTTTCGACGCGTAGTAAGGCGCGGTAATGGGTCCAGCTCAATTCGTGACGCAGCGCGTCACAAATTGGGAATGCCTGGTAGAACAGGCGCATGTAGCGAAGGTTTGAGCTGTCGAAGCCTTTACCAAACTCCGCCGTCAGCACACTCGCCAGCGTCGCCAGCAGTTGCTTGCCATAACCCGCTCGCTTGGCGCCTTGCTGCTCGAACTCGACGATATGCCGCCCGATCTGCCAGCAGGTCTGCACCTGGGTGGTATCGACTGCGCGCAATACTTTGCGCCGCGCCTCGCGGATCAGGTCGCCGAGATTACCCAGCAGTGAGGCAAGTTGTGGCTCCTGGGACTGAGGTTCGATGGCGCTCATGAGGGGCTCCGCGTTGGGAAGAACAGGCGGGAGAGCTTCTCAGTCGTGGGGTGGGACTGGATGCAGGGCGGGGCCTGGAAGTCTGCAGGAAAGACCTGTAGTTGCGCTGGAATCCAGCCATAGGGGGCGAAGTTCGACAGGTGAGTCCTGTAGTCCTTTTCGTGGTGGGCTCAAGTTCAAATCAGTCTGAAACTTGGCCGTGCTGGCGGAAATCGAAAAGGGATAACGATTGGGTTCTACAGAACCCGGGAGTTGTCATCATGAAACGTGTTCGTTTGTTCCTGTTACCACTCGCGGCGGTCGGTTTGTTGCTGTTCCCCGTACTGGCGCAAGCCGCCAGTTATGAGCCGATCGACAGCGCCGGGGTGCAAGCCCAGCCACAGCAGCAAAACGGGATTACCTACCTGTCAGGCGGCATCGGCCTCGACGAGTCCCGAACCATTGAGCAAGCCCAGGGCTACAACCTGCACATGACCTTTGCCGTGGGCCCGCAGAACCAATACACCGCCGATGTCGATGTAGTGGTGCAAAAGGCGCCAGGGCAAGCCGTGCTGACGCTGGATAACGCCGGTCCCCTGGTCTACGTGAAGCTGCCCGCCGGCAAGTATTCGGTGATCGCCACGCGCAATGGCGAGGAGCGGCGTGATACCGCAGATGTTGGCAGTGGCGGGGCAAGTAATCTGGTCTTTCACTGGAATGATGCCCAGTAGCTGCCTGCAGCCGTCCCGGCCCTGTCACTGAGGACAGGGCCGTGGTGGTTCAGGGTTTGCCAGGCGCGTCTGGTGCCGCCAGCCTGATGGAGAGGATGACCGCACTGGGTACTTTGACCTTGATCTCCTGATCTGCAAATGACCACTTGATCACGCTAAGGCCACCCATCGACCAGACCACGTGAACGTGGTTCAGGGCGCAATCGTCCTTGACTCCATAGCTCTCGATCGCCTGGTATTTCTCGCAGAGCTCTTTGCTCAGCAGTACCTGCTCTGCCTGATAATTGCCGAGCCCCAGGGCGCTGATGATTTTCCCGGGCAGGACGCTCCAGGTATTGGCCCCAAACATCAGCAGGAGGGCCAGCAGTGGGCTGACGATCAGCACATGGCGCTGGTTTTGCCGGATCACGGCTGTAATGACCGTGAGGAGTATCAGCAAGGCCAAAAAGCACACGGCCATGAACGGGTATTCGCCCAGGGTTTTGACCATCCCGGGGGCTCCCCTGGCCAGGGCTGTCGTTGCCAGCAGTGCGACGAGGTTGCCGGTAAGGAATGTCAGGAAGGCTGTGATGGCGAACTTCAGCCAGCTATAGGACGGTAGTTCGTAGTTTTTTTGCAGGGGTAGGCCGAACGCGATGCCGATCACCAGTGGCCCGGCCAGCAAGCCGAGGGTAAAGGCGTGGCCGTCCTGTAAAAAATACAGAGCCAGCCACAAGACGGCGAGGCTGCAGAACCCGGGGGCGAAAAAATAGCGGTTGATCAGGCGTCGGTCGAGATTTGTCTTGGGAGTGTTGCCGTTGATTCGATACTTCAGCTCTTCATCCACGGGTTTGTCGCTGAAGAATACTTCTGACCAGATCCACCCGGGGGCGGTGAAGCCAAAGCCGATCAGCAGCACGATGACGCACCCCATGATGGCTGCTGCCGCCAGAAGCGATACGAAGCCGAACAGGTCGAAGTCGGGGTAGAAGTGGTTTTGGCCGAAATAGATCAGGAAGATCAGGAAGCCGAAAGCCAGGGAGGCGAAGTGGAACAGTTTCCAGTTGTGCTTTTCGATGAACTGGAAAACCTTGTCCAGGGCCTGGAAAGGTTCGGATGGGCCGGGGTTGCCCGTGGGTTGCCTGTCCATGCGTAGAGGTGTCCTTGTGAAGATGCGGGTACGGCGACGGGCTATTTGAGCATCTTCAGTTTTCTACGGGCATAAAAAAACCCTGAATCTTGCGATTCAGGGTTTTCGGTATTTGGTGCCCAGAGACGGAATCGAACCGCCGACACGGGGATTTTCAATCCCCTGCTCTACCGACTGAGCTATCTGGGCAACGGGGCGCATTAAACTGGTTTTTCAGGGGGTCGTCAAGCAAGTTTTCAAAAAAATTTTAATTATTACCGTCGCTTACGATCCGACCCCGGTATCTACGCAATTACTCAGCAGGCGGCACGTAGCCTTCGGCTTTGGCGTAATCCTCGCCGGAGAAGAACTTGTCCATCTCGCCCTGAAGATATTTGCGGTCTTCGGCGTTCATCATGTTCAAGCGTTTTTCGTTGATCAGCAGGGTCTGGTGTTTTTGCCAGTCGGCCCAGGCCTTTTGCGATACGTGGTCAAAAATGTCCTGGCCTTTGGCACCCGGGAAGGGCGCGCGCTCCAGGCCCGGCAGTTCTTCGTTGTACTTGCGGCACATGATGGTGCGGGTCATGACGACTCTCCTGCGTTCAATACGTCGGCCGCGCGCTTGAGCAGTTTTTTCACCGGGGCGGCGAGGCCCAGGCGCGGCGGGGTGGCGAGGTTATACCAGAGCCAGTCGGCCTCGGCCACGTGATGGCCGGCCTCCTCGACCTGAACCAGCCAGGGTTCGATGGCCAACTGGAAATGACTGAAGGTGTGGATCAGGTTCGCCAGCTCGGTGTGTTTGCCCAGTTGCAGCGAGTGTTGCAGGGCCAGGTGCTCCAGGTCGCCGAGATCATCCAGCTCCGGCAGGCTCCATAAACCGCCCCAAAGGCCGGTGGAGGGGCGCCGGTAAAGCAGGATGGCGCCGTCGCGGTTGGCCAGCAGCGGCATCAGCGTACGTTTCTGGGGTACGGTTTTGCGCGGCTTGGGGATCGGGTAGCGGGTTTCCAGGCCGAGCATGTGCGCTTCACAGCCCTTTTCCAGCGGGCACAGCAGGCAGCTTGGCTTGCTGCGGGTGCAAAGCGTGGCGCCCATGTCCATCATCGCCTGGGTGTAGGCGTTGACGCGGTCGTGGGGGGTGAAGCGTTCGGCGGTGGCCCACAACTGCTTGGCAACCTTGGGCTCGCCTGGATAACCCTCTTGTGCGGTAAAGCGCGCCAGCACCCGCTTGACGTTGCCGTCGAGGATCGGCGCCCGCAGGCCCATGCTCAGGCTGGCGATTGCGCCCGCGGTGGACAGGCCGATGCCCGGCAGGTCGGTGAGTTTTTCCACATCCTGGGGGAATTCGCCGCCGTACTGCTCGACGATGATCTTCGCGGTCTTTTGCAAATTGCGCGCGCGGGTGTAGTAGCCCAGCCCGGTCCACAGGTGCAGCACTTCATCTTCCGGTGCGGCGGCCAGGTCCTGGACCGTGGGCAACGACGCCATGAAACGGTCGAAGTAGTTCAGCACAGTGCTGACCTGGGTCTGCTGCAGCATGATTTCCGAGACCCACACCCGGTAGGGGGTGATGCCCTGTTGCCAGGGCAGGTCATGGCGGCCGTGGCGGTCGTACCAGTCCAGCACCGCCGTTGAAAATTGCTCGGCTCTCATCGCTTGAACAGCCCCTTGAGCGCGTTCTTCAGTTCCGGGCTGACTTTGTCGCCGAGTTTTTCATCGATTTTCTCACTGAGCTTGTCGCCGGCCAGTTTGCTGGCGACCTGGCCGAGGCGCTCGTTGTCCAGGCGGCAGGCCTTGGCGCCGAGTTCCAGGGGGCCGCGGCAGCGCAGCGGCCACTCGATACCGACGAATTTCTCGCCAACCTGGCAGGCCGGGTCCGGCATGTCGCGCTGGTCGCCTTCGACAATGATGCCGACGCGGTAATCCATGCCCAGCACGCGCAGGTCGACGTCGCCGTTGCCGTTGACGGTCATCCCCGGGATACGCACTTTCAGGTCTGGATTGCTGGCGACGCCATTACGCAAGGTCAGGTTGCCCTTGAGTTCCTGGAACGGCGTGTCCTTGCCCCGTGGCTCGCCGCTGAGGGTCTTGCGGTTGAGGGTGGCGATGCCTTTGCACAATTGCTGTTCGAGGTTGGCGTTGAGCAGCACGCCATTGTTGATGACGAAGCTGGCGTTGCCGTTGAGGCTGTCGATCAGGGTTTTCTGGCTGTTGCCGTTGGCGGTGAGCTGGCTGTTGAGCGTGATCAGGCCCTTGACCGGTGGGTTTTTGCCTTGGCTCTCGAGAATTTTTTCCGCAGGCACCCGGTTGATCGCTGTCTGCATGCTCAAGGCCGGCACCGGCTGGCGCACATCGAGGGTGCCCTTGGCGTTGAAGGTGCCGTTGTACAGCTCGCCACTGAGGTTTTGCAGGGTCAGCAAGCCACCCTGGCCGGTGGCCTTGAGGGCGGCGTTGTGGATTGGCAGTTGGCTGAGGGTCAGTTGGCCGAAGGTCAGGTCGGCGTCGAGGTCGAGCTTACTCAGGCGCTCGGCCGGGATCAGCTTGTCGTTACTCCACGCACCCTTGGTCGGGGCGTTCGGCAGGGGCGTGCTGCCGGCGCCGGCCAGGGCATCGGCTTCGGTGCTGCTGACTTCCGCCTGGCGGGCCACCGCTGCACTGTTGGCATCGGCGGACTTGGGCGGCAGGTAGCGATCAGCGTTGAAGGTGTCGGCCTTGAGCTGCACGCGCAGCGCTTGCTTGGCGAAGTCCTCGACGGCGATGCGGCCACTGAAGGTGCTGTCGTCGAGTTTCAGGTTGATGTTGTCCAGCGACAGGCTGGTGGGGGTCGCGGCCAGGCGGCTGACCAGTTCGACTTTGCTCAGGCTGCCCTCGGCCATGGCCGGGAGTTTCTGGCCGATGCTGTCGACAAACTTGGCCAGGTCGAACTGGGCGATCGACAGGGCGCCGCTGATTTGCGGGGTCTTGTCGAGGTCATTGGCCTTCAGTTCACCGAGGGCGCGCAATTGATTGACGGACAGCTTGATGCCCGTCCATTCGGCGACGTTCGCCGCTTTATCGAGGAATACCTGCCCTTGGGCGGCAAAGGTTACGGCCTTGCCTTGCAGCGGTTCTCCGGTCAGTTCGCCTGACAGTTTCATGTCTTCGAACTTGTAGCGCTGCAGCGCGCGTTCGAAGCGCAGTTCGCCATTGAGCTCGGTGCGCACCCGCAGTGCGGGTTGGTTACTGGCGAGGAACGCGGTCAACTTGACGTCGATATTGGTCGCATCGTGCACGGGACCGGTGCTCAGCTGGATGCTCTCGGCGGTGAATTGCTTGCCGGTGCGCTCGTCGGTGTACTCCACCCGGGCGTTATTGACGGTCAGGCTGTCGATATCGAGGCGAATCGGCTGGGCGGGTTTCTCTGTCGGGACCGGAGCGCTGGCAGTGGTGTCGCTGCTGGTCGCCGCTACCTCGGGCTGGCCCGCGACCGGCACGGCCTTGCCGATGTCTTCCCAGTTGCCGTGGCCATCCTTGTCGCGGTTCAGGCGCAGGTTCAGGCCTTCGACCCGGACATCGCTCATCTGTACTTCGCGGCGCAGCAACGGCAGGACCCGCACCGAAAGACCGAGCATCTGCAGGTCGGCGAACGGTGCCTTGGGGTTGCTCAGGGTCGCGACACTGGCTTCGTGCAGTTCCAGGCCGAGCCAGGGGAACAGGCTCCAGCCGATGTCGCCATTGAGCGTCAGCTCGATGTGGGCCTTGTCGCGGGCAATCTGGCGAATCTCGTCTTTGTAGTCATTGGGATCAAAGAAGTGGGTCAGGGCAAAGCCCAGGGCCACAATGACCAGCAACAGCCCGAGAAGTACCAGACCCAGGATTTTGCCGAACGCTTTCATGGGGCGAGTCCTTGTAGAGAGTCGAATTCGAAATTTAGCGGGGGAGTATAGCGCTCCGAAACTGACGACTGGTCAGTGACTGGTTTTTCTCTCACGGGCAAATGGTAATCTTCGCCCGTCCGCCTGCCTCGCTGCGACCGGTTGTCGCGCCAGACGCACCCTCACTCGATAAAACGGCCATGCCAATGTGCAAACAAGGCTGTGGGTGAGGAGTGGCGGGCGAACCATACTAATAATTGGGGGAAACACACATGAGCACGAGCACCGAGGCGGGCATTATTGCGCCCCCGCCGACGTTCCTGTCCAAGGAACGCATCATCGCCAAGCCCGGTTTCAACCGCTGGCTGGTGCCACCGGCCGCACTGGCCATTCACCTGTGCATCGGCATGGCCTATGGCTTTTCGGTGTTTTGGCTACCGCTGTCCAAGGCCCTGGGTGTGACCGCGCCCGTGGCGTGCGCGCCGGACATGAGCTTTATCGCCCAGGTGTTCTCGTCCCAGTGTGACTGGCCGATCTCGATGCTCGGCTGGATCTACACCCTGTTTTTCATCTTCCTCGGTTGCTCGGCGGCTATCTGGGGCGGCTGGCTGGAACATGCCGGGCCACGCAAGGCCGGTGTGGTGTCGGCACTGTGCTGGTGTGGTGGCCTGTTGGTTTCCGCGCTGGGTATCTATACCCACCAGATCTGGCTGATGTGGCTCGGTTCCGGGGTGATCGGTGGGATCGGCCTGGGCCTGGGCTACATCTCCCCGGTGTCGACCCTGATCAAGTGGTTCCCGGACAAGCGCGGCATGGCCACCGGCATGGCGATCATGGGATTTGGTGGCGGGGCCATGGTTGGTGCGCCGCTGGCAGCCGCGTTGATGGGGCATTTCGCCTCGCCAGGCGGAGTCGGCGTCTGGCAGAGCTTCCTGGTGATGGCGGCGATTTACTTCGTGTTCATGATCGGCGGGGCGCTGTCGTACCGCGTGCCGCCGACCGGCTGGAAGCCTGAGGGCTGGACCCCGCCGGCGAAAAAAGTCGCCAACGCGATGATTACCCATCGTCACGTGCACGTGAATGTGGCATGGAAAACCCCGCAGTTCCGCCTGGTATGGCTGGTGTTGTGCCTCAATGTATCGGCCGGGATCGGCATTCTCGGCATGGCCTCGCCGCTGCTGCAGGAAGTGTTCGGCGGTAAGTTGCTGGGTAACGATTTGGCATTCGGTCAACTGGACGCCGGGCAACTGGCCTCGATCGCGGCCATCGCCGCCGGTTTTACCGGGTTGCTGAGTCTGTTCAACATTGGCGGGCGGTTCTTCTGGGCGTCGTTCTCCGACTACCTGGGGCGCAAAAACACCTACTTTGTGTTCTTCGCCCTGGGTTTTGCCCTGTATGCGCTGATCCCGAACCTCGGGCATCTGGGCAACGTCTCGCTGTTCGTCGCCGCGTTCTGCATCATCCTGTCGATGTACGGCGGTGGTTTCGCCACGGTGCCGGCGTACCTGGCCGACCTGTTCGGCACCCAGATGGTCGGGGCGATCCACGGTCGCCTGCTGACGGCCTGGGCGGCGGCGGGCGTGCTGGGCCCGGTGCTGGTGAACTACCTGCGTGAGTATCAGTTGAGCATCGGCGTCGAGCGTGCAGCGGCCTATGACATCACCTTGTACATTCTCGCCGGCTTGCTGGTGCTGGGGTTCCTCTGCAACCTGCTGGTGCGTCCAGTGGCAGACAAGTACTTCATGACCGACGCCGAGCTCGCAGCAGAACAGGCCCTGGGGCACGACAAAGGCGCCGACAGCACTACGGTGCTGGAGTGGAAGGCGTCGTCGGCCAGCGTGCCGTTGGCCGTGGCGGCCTGGCTGGTGGTGGGGATTCCGCTGGCGTGGGGCGTATGGGTGACCCTGCAGAAGACGGCAGTGCTGTTTCACTAGTCAACGCGCACTACCCGGCACACCGCGAACCCCGTCGGAGCAACGCTTGCTCGCGACAAACGGCAGCGCGGTGTGCCTGATACACCACGCTCGACAGCGCTCAGGCTCATACATGTCATGACAGGTATATCCCCGGCCACATTGGCTTCAACCGGTCAGGGATATCATTTGGCGTGTTTCTGTTTGCCGCCGCCGTGCCTATAATGGATGCCTTTTTCGCCCAATGATTTTGCGGAGCTGGTGATGGCCGAACGTATGGCGTCCGTCGAGCGCGACACTCTGGAAACCCAGATCAAAGCCTCGATCAACCTGGATGGCACCGGAAAGGCCCGATTTAATATCGGTGTACCTTTTCTTGAGCACATGCTGGACCAGATCGCCCGACACGGGCTGATCGACCTGGATATCGAGTGCAAGGGCGACCTGCATATCGACGACCACCACACCGTGGAAGACGTCGGTATCACCTTGGGGCAAGCCTTCAGCAAAGCCATCGGCGACAAGAAAGGCATCCGTCGCTACGGCCACGCCTATGTGCCGCTCGATGAAGCGCTGTCGCGCGTGGTGATCGACTTCTCCGGCCGTCCTGGCTTGCAGATGCATGTTCCCTATACCCGCGCAACCGTGGGTGGTTTTGACGTCGACCTGTTCCAGGAGTTTTTCCAGGGTTTCGTCAACCACGCCAACGTCAGCCTGCACATCGACAACCTGCGTGGCACCAACACCCACCACCAGATCGAAACCGTGTTCAAGGCTTTCGGCCGCGCCCTGCGCATGGCCGTCGAGCTCGATGAGCGCATGGCCGGGCAAATGCCTTCGACCAAGGGCGTTCTGTAATGCAGACGGTCGCGGTTATCGATTACGGCATGGGTAACCTGCACTCGGTGGCCAAGGCCCTCGAACACGTAGGTGCCGGCAAGGTGCTGATCACCAGCGATGCCAATGTGATTCGCGAAGCCGACCGGGTGGTTTTCCCCGGTGTTGGCGCGATTCGCGATTGCATGGCCGAGATCCGTCGCCTGGGCTTCGACTCGCTGGTGCGCGAAGTCAGCCAGGACCGTCCGTTCCTCGGCATTTGTGTCGGCATGCAAGCCCTGCTCGAACACAGTGAAGAGAATGACGGCGTCGACTGCATCGGCCTGTTTCCAGGTGCGGTGAAGTTCTTCGGCAAGGGCCTGCATGAAGACGGCGAACACCTGAAAGTCCCGCACATGGGCTGGAACGAAGTGCAACAGGTGGTGGATCACCCGCTGTGGCACAACATCCCGGACCTGGCGCGCTTCTATTTTGTGCACAGCTACTACATCGCCGCCGGTAACCCGCGGCAGGTGGTCGGTGGCGGTCACTACGGCGTCGACTTCGCCGCTGCGCTGGCCGAAGGCTCGCGTTTCGCGGTGCAGTTCCACCCTGAGAAGAGCCATACCCATGGCCTGCAATTGCTGCAGAACTTCGCGGCGTGGGATGGTCGCTGGTAAATGGCCGTGAAGAAGAAGCCGCCGATCCTGACCCTCACTCCTGAACAGGAGAACGAGGCCAATCACAAGATCAAGCGCTTCATGGAGGACCGCTTCGAACTGGACCTGGGTTCGTTCGAAGCGGGCGAAATCCTTGAGCTGTTTACCCGCGAAATTGCTCCGCACTATTACAACAGGGCGATTTTCGATGTGCAGACACACCTCAAAGAGAGGTTTGAAAGCATCGAAAACGACCTGTGGGCGCTCGAAAAGAGCAGCTGAAAGCGACAAGCTTCAAGCTGCAAGAATTAGTACGCGTGCCTGCTTGCAGCTTATAGCTTGCAGCTTGCAGCTCTTTTGACGAAGGAAAAAGCATGCTCATTATTCCCGCTATCGATCTCAAGGACGGTGCCTGTGTACGTCTGCGCCAGGGCCGCATGGAAGATTCCACAGTGTTCTCCGATGACCCGGTGAGCATGGCAGCCAAGTGGGTAGAGGGCGGTTGCCGTCGTCTGCATCTGGTCGACCTGAACGGCGCGTTCGAAGGCCAGCCGGTCAACGGCGAAGTAGTGACCGCCATCGCCAAGCGCTACCCGAACCTGCCGATCCAGATCGGCGGTGGCATCCGCTCGCTGGAAACCATCGAGCATTACGTCAAGGCAGGCGTGAGCTACGTGATCATCGGCACCAAGGCAGTCAAAGATCCGGCCTTCGTCGCCGAAGCCTGCCGCGCATTTGCGGGCAAGGTGATTGTTGGCCTGGACGCCAAGGACGGTTTTGTCGCCACTGACGGCTGGGCTGAAATCAGCACCGTGAACGTCATCGACCTGGCCAAGCAATTCGAATCCGATGGCGTGTCTGCCATCGTTTATACCGACATCGCCAAAGACGGCATGATGCAGGGTTGCAACGTGTCGTACACCGCTGCCCTGGCTGCGGCCACCCGGATTCCGGTAATTGCCTCCGGCGGTATCCACAACCTGGGTGACATCAAGTCGCTGCTCGACGCTCGCGCACCGGGCATCATCGGCGCCATCACCGGCCGGGCGATCTACGAAGGCACCCTCGACGTTGCCGAGGCGCAAGCCTTCTGCGACTCGTACCAAGGCTGAGGACTGACCATGGCGCTGGCCAAACGCATCATCCCTTGCCTGGACGTGGACAACGGCCGGGTCGTCAAAGGTGTGAAGTTCGAAAACATCCGTGACGCCGGCGACCCGGTGGAAATCGCTCGTCGCTACGACGAGCAGGGTGCCGATGAGATTACCTTTCTCGACATCACCGCCAGCGTCGATGGCCGCGACACTACTTTGCATACCGTCGAGCGCATGGCCAGCCAGGTGTTCATTCCGCTGACCGTGGGCGGTGGTGTACGCACCGTGCAAGACATTCGCAACCTGCTCAATGCCGGTGCGGACAAGGTCTCGATCAACACCGCGGCGGTGTTCAACCCGGAGTTCGTCGGCGAAGCCGCGCAGCATTTCGGCTCGCAGTGCATCGTCGTGGCCATCGACGCGAAGAAAGTCTCCCTGCCGGGCGAAACCCCGCGCTGGGAAATCTTCACCCACGGCGGGCGCAAACCCACCGGGCTGGATGCGGTGGAGTGGGCGAAGAAGATGGAAGGCCTGGGGGCCGGGGAAATCCTCCTGACCAGCATGGACCAGGACGGCATGAAAAACGGCTTCGACCTGGGCGTGACCCGCGCCATCAGTGATGCCCTGGGGATCCCGGTGATCGCTTCCGGCGGCGTCGGCAATCTGCAGCACTTGGCTGACGGTATCCTCGAAGGTCACGCCAGTGCAGTGTTGGCGGCCAGTATCTTTCACTTCGGCGAATACACCGTGCCGGAAGCGAAGGCCTACATGGCGGCGCGCGGGATTGTGGTTCGATAAAGGCCAGTGGACAGCATGGCGGGCTCAAGGCAAGCTTGGGCACGCCAATGGATTGCGGTAGCCGACATGCTCAGACGCCTTTTCCTCGTTCTTGCCAGTACTTCGTTACTGTTCTGCGGCGTGCTACGGGCCGCTGAAAAAACCGATATCGACCTGGTCTTGCTGACGGAAAACTTCCCGCCCTACAACATGGCGAAGAACGGCAAAAACTTCGCTCAGGACGAGAACATCAATGGCATCGCCGTGGACATCGTTCGCGAGATGTTAAAGCGGGCCAACATCACCTACAGCCTGACTCTGCGTTTCCCCTGGGAGCGAGTCTACAAACTCGCCCTGGAAAATCCCGGATACGGGGTGTTCGTCATGGCGCGCTTGCCCGACCGCGAAAATCTCTTCAAGTGGGTCGGTCCTATTGGTCCGGATGACTGGATCATGCTGGCCAAGGCTGACAGCAAAATCACCCTGCAGACCCTGGAAGATGCGCGCAAATACAAGGTCGGCGCCTACAAGGGCGACGCCATCGCCGAGACATTGGCCAAGCAGGGACTCAAGCCGATCGTGGTGCTGCGCGATCAGGACAACGCGAAAAAACTGCTTAATGGCCAGATTGACCTGTGGGCCACCGGGGACCCTGCCGGGCGCTATCTGGCGCGCCAGGACGGGGTCACGGGCCTCAAGACGGTCCTGCGTTTCCATAGCGCGCAGTTGTATCTGGCGTTGAACCGCGAGGTGCCTGACGAAACCGTCGCCAAACTGCAGGCTGCGCTCGATCAGTTGCGCAAGGAAGGCGGGGTCGACGAGATCATGGGGCGATATCTGTAGTTTTTTGACCCTGCGCTATTGTTCCGGCGGATATTCGCTCAAATGCAGTTTGTCGTAGTCCGAGTAACTGCCCTCGCTTGCCACTTGTGTGCCGTTGCTGCGTAGCAATTGGTAGTCAAACTGTGTGCGATAAACCGCGACGACGCGCTTCTTCGCAACGATGGTAACCACGTGTGTCGCCAGGGGGCCGATCAACCTGCTGTTCTGGATGCCGACGGGGGAGAAGCTGTTGCCCAGTTTTGCCGAGAACTCGATTGAAAAGGTCGGTGGCAGCGATATGGAAAATTCCGGCAACCTGGAGCTCCATTCCACTCCCACCTCGACAGAGGTCAGGCGAGAGAAGGTTTCGAGGCTTTCGGCGGTGGGTGCCTCATCGGTCCATTTGAAGGTTTTTCCCGAGGAGCTGGTGTTATGGCCGTGGCCGATCAATACGTACTGCTCTTTTCTATGTAATAGGTAGTAGGGAGAAGTACGAAACTGCTCGAAGGCGCTCAGGTTGGGATCCTTGATCGCGAACCAGGGGAGCCGCGCAGTCTGGGTGACTGTGGCGGATTGGCTTGAGGTGGGGGGTTCGTATCCGGTCAGGGACGGAGGCACTGGCGAAGGTTCGGCTTTGAGCGAAATGCGCATGCGCAGTGCATGCGCGGCGGCGTGCGTTGCTGGTTTGGTATAGCTGTTGACGCCGACGAATGTGCCTGGCGCAAAATGAATCTCTCCTGCGGCCGCGACCGGTGGCAGGACACTCCACACGCTGAAGTCCTGCTTGGCGCGACTGCCCTTGTCGCTCCAGATCATTGTGTCGATGGATGCCGCCACGACAAGATCTGCCCGCACGCAACGCACGGAGTTGACTGAAGGTTTATCGAGACCGTCAGCGCACACCAACCCAAGTGCCACGTAGCCCTCAGGTGGTACGGGGCGCCATATTGAACAGTCCGTTTTGGCGCCTGAGCCCGTGTCTTTCCAGACCTGTTCAAAATCATCGGGCTTGCTCAGTGCCTTGCCCTGGTTAGCGCCAGCACTTGGCGGCTCGCCTTCGCAAACGACGGCCACTACTCTTCGATTATTGATGTTGTCGTGGCCGGATACGGCGAGGTCACCGAGTGGGAAAAAGCCTGGCAGCGAGTCAGGGGCAGGGCTGGGGCGCCAAAAGCCACCGGGTTTCGAGCGTGAGCCTTTGTTATCCCAGATCCGGAGAAATTCGGTCGTAAAGTTGATCAGCAGGTTTTCAACTTTGATTGATTCCATTGGCCTTGAGGGTGCCGCGTCATCTTCATGTGGGTTCATGGTCATTCCTGGTAATTGAAAGGCAGCCCAATTGGGCTGCGGGTTTCAATATCCAGAATTGGCTGAGACGCCTGGCGGTAACTATGTAGTGGCCCGCTGCTGGTTAGCGATAAATCCCATCTTTGCCATGGGCAGTCATGGCGCGATTGCCGCGCACGCTGATCATCTGCCGGATATCAATCCAGTCGATGCCCTGGGCCTTGAGCTTGGGCAGCTCGCGTTCCAGCACTGCCAGGGTCTGCGGGTAGGGATGGCCGATCATCACCGCCGAACCCTGTTTGCGCGCCAGGCTTATGGCGCTCTGCAGTTGGTTGTAGATCGCCGCTTCGGTGCGTTCGTCGTCGAGGAACACATCGCGTGAAGCGCTGGCCAGGCCGATCTTCTGTGCCTCGGCGGCGGCGACGGTCTGGGCGCTGGTGCGGCTGTCGACGAAAAGCTTGTGCCGGCGTTGCAGCTCGGCCATCAACCAGGCCATGGCCGGTCGCTGGGCGGTCATGCGGCTGCCCATGTGATTGTTGATGCCGGCGGTGAAGGGGACGGCCTTGAACGCAGCGTCCAGGCGCTTGCGCAGTTCTTCGACGGGCAGTTCGGGGTGCCAGGCGAACGGGCCGGTGGCTGGGTCCATGGGCATGTGCAGGATGACGATCTTGCCAGCGCGGTGGGCCTCGCGGGCAAATTCAGCGGCGTGGGGGGTGTCGGGCATGATCGCTGCGGTGACTGGTCCGGGCAGCGCCAGCACGCGGCGGTCCCGGGGCAGGTTCTGCCCCAGGTCATCGATGATCAGGCTCAGGTAGGCCTTGTGGGGTGGCGCCTGCCCGGGCGTTGCATGGGCAACGCCGGCCAGGCAGCACAGCAGGCCGAGGAGCAACCGCAGGCGCATCTCAGCGGCCGCGGGTAATGCTCAGGCCCTTGAGCAGGCTCAGCGCCTGGGCCAGTTGGTAGTCGTCGTCCTGTGGCATCGGCTTGGCCTTGCCGCCGGAGCCGCTTGGCTTGTCGGCGCCGCCGTTGCCATTGCCCAGGTGGCCTTGCAGGTCAGCTTCCTTGAAGTACTCGCTGTCCTGCTCGCTGGTGATCTTGGCCCGACGCACTTCGATGTCCGGAACGATGCCCTGGGCCTGGATCGAGCGCCCGTTCGGGGTGAAGTACAGTGCGGTGGTGATCTTCAGCGCGCGGTCGTTGTTCAGTGGCAACACGGTTTGCACCGAGCCCTTGCCGAAACTGGTGGTGCCCATCACGACTGCACGTTTCTGGTCCTGCAGGGCACCTGCGACAATTTCCGAGGCCGAGGCGCTGCCGCCGTTGATCAGCACCACCATCGGCACTGCTTCGCTTTCGTCCTTGCCGGTGGCCGAGAAGCGCAGTTCGGAGTTGGCGATCCGGCCCTTGGTGTAGACGATCAGGCCCTTGGTGATGAAGTGGTCGACCACTTCCACCGCCGATTGCAGGACACCGCCTGGGTTGTTGCGCAGGTCGAGCACGATGCCGCTGAGCTTCTTGCCGTTTTCCTTGCGCAGCTTGGCCAGGGCCTGGGAGACCTCTTCGCCGGTCTTGACCTGGAACTGGGTGATGCGGATGTAGCCGTAGCCCGACTCCAGCAACTGCGCCTTCACGCTCTTGACCTGGATGGTCGCGCGGGTCAGCGTCACGTCGAACGGCGAACCGCCGTCGCGGACCAGAGTCAGGGTGATTTTCTCGCCGATCTTGCCGCGCATCTTGTCCACGGCTTCGGTCATGCTCTGGCCGCGGGTAGGCTGGCCGTTGATCTTGACGATGAAGTCGCCCGCCTGGATGCCCGCCTTGGAGGCAGGGGTGTCGTCGATCGGCGACACCACCTTGATGAAGCCGTCTTCGGAGCCGACTTCGATGCCCAGGCCGCCAAACTCACCGCTGGTGCTTTCCTGCAGCTCGGCGAAGTCTTCCGGCCCCAGGTAGGCGGAGTGTGGGTCGA
Source organism: Pseudomonas sp. NPDC087626 (assembly GCF_044743405.1). NCBI lineage: Bacteria > Pseudomonadati > Pseudomonadota > Gammaproteobacteria > Pseudomonadales > Pseudomonadaceae > Pseudomonas > Pseudomonas sp. NPDC087626. The sequence continues at coordinate 12,984 of NZ_JBIUWJ010000004.1, read as the reverse complement.
GGTTGCTGAGCATGCCCTTGATGGCGTTTTCCAGCAGGGTCTTGTCGTCCACCGGCTCGACATACGCGGCCTTGATCCGGTCCATGACCTCGGCAAAGGTACGCAACTCATCCAGCGGCAATGGCGCCTTGGTGGTCGCAGCCGAGGTCGACGAGGCCGGTTCAGCGGCAAACGCCAGGGGCGCACCGATCACCAGGGCGATCGTCAGGGCCAGCGAAGTGAGGCGGGACAAATGCAGCATGTCGAACGAACTCCTGAGTTAGATGGTGCGCTTATCCTTGCGCACGGCACCATTGTGCTGGATCACTCGGGTGACCCTGCTGACGAATAGCGAAATACAGCGCGGGCGTGTCCTGGCCGCCACTGTTACCGACAGTGGAGATGGACTCGCCGGCCTTGACCACGTCGCCAGCCGATTTGAGCAGCGTCTGATTGTGGCCGTACAAGCTCAAGAAACCGTTGCCGTGGTCGAGAATCACCAGCAAGCCGGCGCCCCGCAACCAGTCGGCGAACACCACGCGTCCGCCGTGCACGGCATGCACTTGGCTGCCAGCGGAGGCGCTGATCATCACGCCGTCCCACTTGGTGCGGGCATCGTCGCCGCGACTTTCACCAAAGCGGGCAAGCAATCGACCATCAACTGGCCAAGGAAGTTTTCCCCGCGTTGCAGAAAATGCCCCGCCGAAGGTTTCGCCAGCGCTGGAGACCAGGGCGCCGGGTGTCGGTCGGGTAATTTTGCGTGGGGCATCGGTCGGGGCGTCTGCCGCGGCCTGTGCCTCACGTAAACGCTTTTTTTCCGCTTCCTGCTGGGCGATCAGCGCTTTTTGCCGCGCTTCTTCTGCCTCCCGGGCCTGGCGTGCCAGGGTTTCCTCAATGGTTTTCAGGACTTTGGACAGATCGGCCTGGTCCTGCTCGCGGGCCTGCAGCTTCTGGTCGCGGTCCTTGACGTCCGTGTTGAGCTTGGCCAGCACTTGCTGGCGCTCCTTGCGGACCTTGTCCAGCTCGTCGCGCTGGCTGTCGAGGCTGCTTTTCTGGACCAGCAGTTGGGCTTGCTGCAGGGCGATGTCCTGCTCGACATTGGCCAGTTGGCGCAGGGTTTCGTTGAAGTTCTTCAACTGCTCCATGCGCGCCTGGCTGAGGTAGTCGTAATAAGTCAGGGTGCGGGCGAATTTCTCCGGGTTCTGCTGGTTGAGCAGCAGCTTGAGATATTCCTGGCGACCGTTCTGATAGGCCGCGCGGGCCTGGGTGGCAATCAGTTGTTGCTGTTCAGTGCGCGCGCTCTGGAGTTTTTTTTTCTCGGTATCGAGTCGCTGCAGCTCGGATTCGCTTTTCTTCAGCTCTTTTTGCAGGGCATCGACCTGCTTCTCGAGCTTGCCCATCTCGGTCTCGGTGCCCTTGAGGTCCTTCTGCACCCCGGACTTTTCTTCCTGCAACTTGCCCAGCAGCTTTTTCAGCTCGGCAATATCCTGACGCGTGGCGTCCAACTGTTGTTGGGTTTGCGCGCGCTCGTCAGCCAAGGCCGGTTGGAGCAGGCAGGTCAGAGCTAGGGCTATCAGGACGCGGAGCATAGAGGCGGGCGACACCGGGGGAAAAAAGACAGCCTAGTATGCCCGGCAAGCGTTGCAAAAAAAACGCCCAATTGGGGCGGTGTGATAACTGGAGCAGAGTTACCTCTGAAAACACCCCAAAACCAATGTGGGAGCAAGCTTGCTCGCGATGGCGCCATAACATTCAACGTAGATGTTGACTGTCAGATTGCTATCGCGAGCAAGCTCGCTCCCACAGGGTTTGGCGGTGTTTGATGGGGCGGGTTACACCAGGATCGAGGTGCCGGTCATTTCGGCCGGTTGCTCAAGCCCCAGCAGCTTGAGCATGGTCGGTGCTACGTCGGCCAGGACCCCGCCTTCGCGGACCTTGAGGTCGCGCTTGCCGAAGTAGATGAACGGTACCGGCTCGGTGGTGTGGGCGGTGTGGGCCTGGCCGGTGGATTCGTCGGCCATCTGCTCGACGTTGCCGTGGTCGGCGGTGATCAGCGCCTCGCCACCGACTTTTTCCAGGGCTTCGACAATCCGGCCGACGCACAGGTCCAGGCATTCAACCGCTTTCACTGCAGCAGCAAACACGCCGCTGTGGCCGACCATGTCGCCGTTGGCGTAGTTGACCACGATCACGTCGTAACGCTGGTTCTCGATGGCGTCGACGATGCGGTCGGTGACCTCCGGCGCGCTCATCTCTGGCTGCAGGTCGTAGGTGGCGACTTTTGGCGAAGGGATCAGGATGCGTTCTTCACCCGGGAACGGTTCTTCGCGGCCGCCGGAGAAGAAGAAGGTCACGTGGGCGTATTTTTCGGTTTCGGCGATCCGCAGTTGGGTCTTGCCGTTTTTCGCCAGGTAGTCGCCCAACACGTTTTCCAGGCTGCCCGGGGCAAAGGCCGACGGTGCGGGGATGCTGGCGGCGTATTGGGTGAGCATGACAAAGCCGGCCAGTTTCGGCTGGCGGGCACGTTCGAACTCGCTGAAATTGTCCTCGACGAACACCCGGCTCAGCTCGCGCGCACGGTCGGCGCGAAAGTTCATGAACACCACGGCGTCGCCGTCTTCGACCTTGACCGGCTCGCCGATGGTGGTGGCCTTGACGAATTCGTCGCTCTCGCCACGCTCGTAGGCGGCTTGCAGGCCTTCCTGGGCGGTCGCGGCGTTGAATTCGCCGTTGCCGTCCACGATCAGGTTGTAAGCCTGGGAGACGCGGTCCCAGCGGTTGTCGCGGTCCATGGCGAAGTAACGGCCGATGAGGCTGGCGATCCGGCCTTTGCCCAGGGTCTTGAAGGCTTCATCCAGCAGTTCGATCGACGACTGGGCACTTTTCGGCGGCGTGTCGCGGCCATCGAGGAAAGCGTGCAGGTAGATCTTCTCGGCACCGCGCTTGAAGGCCAGTTCGGCCATGGCGATCAGGTGGTCCTGGTGGCTATGCACGCCACCATCGGACAGCAGGCCCATGAAATGCACAGCCTTGCCGGCGGCGACGGCCTTGTCCACGGCGGCGCAGATGGTCGGGTTGTCGAAGAACTCGCCGTCGCGGATCGCTTTGGTCACGCGGGTGAAGTCCTGATACACCACGCGGCCGGCGCCGAGGTTCATGTGGCCGACTTCCGAGTTGCCCATCTGGCCGTCCGGCAGGCCGACGTCCATGCCTGAACCCGAGATCAGGCCGTTCGGTACGGTGGCGCACAACCGGTCGAGGACAGGCTTGCGGGCCGCGAACACGGCGTTGGATTCTTCGCTCTCACTGTGACCGAAGCCGTCGAGAATCATCAGGACCAAAGGTTTAGGCGTGGTAGTCATAGATTCCACTCGTGGCTGAGTTAAAAAAGGGGCGATGAAAAAAGGGAGTGGCAGTTTAAAGCTAAGTTCCGGCGGCGTCACCGCCGGACGGGGTTTGGCCCACCATAGTGGCTGTGTATACTGGCCGACATTTTAACGCCCTGGAACCTCCTTCGATGGTTGCTCACCTGATTGAATTTGCCACTAACCACTATCTGCTCGTCGGTATCTTCGTCGTACTGCTGGCGTTGCTGATCGCTTATCAAATGCAGGGCGGCGGTCGCAGCCTGAGCACCGGTGAGCTGACCAGTCTGGTCAACAAGGACGCTGGTGTGGTGATCGACATCCGTGCGGCCAAGGATTTCGCCGCTGGTCACATCGTTGGCGCGCTGAATATTCCGCACGACAAACTGACTGCCCGCGTCGGCGAGCTGGAAAAGCACAAGGCCAAGACCATCATCCTGGTCGATGCCATGGGCCAGACAGCCGGTACCCACGCGCGCGAACTGCTCAAGGCCGGCTTCACCGCCGCCAAGCTGTCCGGCGGGATCTCCAGCTGGAAGGGCGATAACCTGCCGCTGGTGAAGTGATATGGCCAGCGTCGTCGTCTACTCCAGCGATTACTGCCCTTATTGCTCGCGCGCCAAGTACCTGCTCGAAAACAAGGGCGTAGCCTTCGACGAGATCAAGGTCGATGGCAAGCCACAGGTGCGTGCCGAAATGGCCAGCAAGGCCGGGCGTACGTCCGTGCCGCAGATCTGGATTGGCAGCACCCATGTCGGTGGCTGTGATGATTTGTTTGCCCTGGACCGCGCTGGCAAGCTCGACGCGCTGCTCAAGGCCTAATTCCTTCCCTATAAGACCCAAGATCAGAAAGGATCTGAGATGACTGACCAACAGAACACTGCAGCTAGCGAAGAAGAAACCGCACCGCAATTCTCCTTGCAGCGCATCTACGTACGTGACCTGTCCTTCGAAGCCCCGAAAAGCCCGGCGATCTTCCGCCAGCAGTGGGAGCCGAGCGTCGGTCTGGACCTCAATACCCGTCAGAAAGTACTGGAAGACAACTTCCACGAAGTGGTGCTGACCCTGTCCGTGACCGTGAAGAACGGTGACGAAGTGGCCTTCATCGCCGAAGTCCAGCAGGCCGGTATCTTCCTGATCAAGAACCTCGACGAAGGTTCGATGAGCCACACCCTGGGCGCGTTCTGCCCGAACATCCTGTTCCCGTACGCTCGCGAAGCCCTGGACAGCCTGGTGACCCGTGGTTCGTTCCCGGCCCTGATGCTGGCCCCGGTCAACTTCGACGCGCTGTACGCGCAAGAAGTGCAACGCATGCAGCAGGACGGCGCTCAGACCGTTCAGTAAGCAGCGCGGCTGACAACATCGCGGGCAAGCCCGCTCCCACAGGATTGTGCAAAACCTGTGGGAGCGGGCTTGCCCGCGATTGTTTTGGCCAGGCGAAAAATCGCCGGTGGGTTACTTGAAGCCCAACTGCCGCCAGCCTTCGTACACGGCGACCGCCACGGTATTGGACAGGTTCAGGCTGCGGCAGCCTTCGCGCATCGGCAGGCGCAGGCGTTGGCCGTCGGGCAGGGCGTCTAGCACCTCGGCCGGCAGGCCACGGCTTTCCGGGCCGAACAGGAACGCATCGCCCTCGGCGAAACTGGCGTCGTGAAACGGCCGCGAACCCTTGGTGGTGAATGCGAACAGGCGTGGATGGCCAAGGCTTTCCAGGCAGCTGGCAAGGTCGGCATGCCGTTGCAAGGTGGCATACTCGTGATAGTCGAGGCCGGCCCGACGCAGGCGCTTGTCATCCATCTCGAAGCCCAGTGGCTCGATCAAGTGCAGGTGGCAGCCGCTGTTGGCGCACAGCCTGATAACGTTGCCGGTATTCGGCGGAATTTCTGGTTGAAAAAGGATGACGTGAAACATGCACGGCTCCGAAGGTAAAGATGGACGGCATTCTACGCCGGAAGTGGATCGGCGATCGAAGCTATTGCCGCGGGTGATGGCCTCGCTGGCGATTGTCGGCCTGATGGTGGGATTGATGATCGGTCGCCTGACCACCCCCGAGCCGACCGAGCTGCAGCAGGTCGAGGTCACCGGGGATGGCCTGGTGGTGTGGTTCAACCACGCGCCCAAGACCCATGGTGAACTGATCGACGGCAGCCTCGCGCTGCTGTTCGAGGCCCAGGGGCAGGCACAGAAAGGCCAGCTCAAGCTCAACGATAAGGATGTGAACTGGCGGGTGCGTTTGAGTGACAAGGGGTTGTTGCTGACGCTGGTGGCGGCCCGGCCGCTGAAGGGCGATTGGGCCGGCAGCGAGGTGGATGATCGCTGGCGGTTGGAGATCCATCTCCAGGAGCAATAAAAGAGGAATCCCCGGCCTGCCTGTACCAAGGACCCCGAAACGGCAGGGCTCACGCGTTGCGTCGTGAGCCCGGTGTAAAGAAGGAACCCCTGACCTGCCTGTATCAAGGGCCCCAAAACTGCTTGGGCTCGTCGCTTGTGCGGTGTGAGCCCGATGTAAAGAGGGGAATCCCCGGCCTGCCTGTACCAAGGTCCCCGAAACCGGGTAGTGAACTGAATCACTGAATGAACTATTGCAGGGGGCGTGCCAGGTTTTAACGAGTTGAAACAAAATGTTGTGTTGGGCGGCGAAAGCCCTGTATTTCGGGGCTTTGGTGTTTTTTTGATAGGGGTTTGATTGCAGGTGCAGGTGGGATTTCGGATCTGTTGCCGTGCGCGATCGCGGGTCACGGTGCTTTCAGTCGGTGCACGATTGCCCTGAAAGCATCGCGGGCGAGCCCGCTCCCACAGGATTGTGCAAAACCTGTGGGAGCGGAGCTTGCCCGCGAATGGATCTACAGGTCGGTGAAGGATCTAACCCTCATCCCCTTCATCATCGTCCCCACCATCAACTTTCATCCCCAGTTCCTTGATCTTGCGCGTCAGGGTATTACGCCCCCAACCCAGCAAAACCGCAGCATCGCGGCGGCGGCCGGCGGTGTGCTTGAGGGCGGTTTCGATCATGATGCGCTCGAACGCCGGCACCGCGCTGTCCAGCAGGCTCGACTGGCCGCGAGCCAGCGCCTGGTCGGCCCATTGGCGCAGGGCCTGTTCCCAGTTGGTCACCGGTGCCGAGTCCTGCGGCAGGCTCAGCAACTCCGGCGGCAGGTCGCCGATGTGTACTTCACGCCCCGAAGCCATCACCGTGATCCAGCGGCAGGTGTTCTCCAGCTGGCGCACGTTGCCTGGCCACGGCAGGTTCTTCAGGTATTCCTCGGTTTCGCTTTTCAGCAACTTCGGCTCCACCGCCAGCTCTTGTGCGGCGCGGGCCAGGAAGTGCTTGGCCAGGGTCGGAATGTCTTCGCGACGGTCCGACAGGCGTGGGATGTGGATGCGGATCACGTTCAAGCGGTGGAACAAGTCCTCACGGAACTTGCCGGCGTGGACCAGGGTTTCCAGGTTCTGGTGGGTCGCGGCGATGATGCGCACGTCGACCTTGACCGGCACATGGCCGCCGACCCGGTAAAACTCGCCGTCGGCCAGGACCCGCAGCAGGCGGGTCTGGGTGTCGGCCGGCATGTCGCCGATTTCATCGAGAAACAGCGTGCCGCCGTCGGCTTGCTCAAAACGTCCACGGCGCAGGTTGGCGGCGCCGGTAAATGCACCTTTCTCGTGGCCGAACAGCTCGGACTCCATCAAATCCTTGGGGATCGCCGCCATGTTCAGGGCGATGAACGGTGAGGCCGCCCGTGGGCTGTGGCGGTGCAGGGCGTGGGCCACCAGCTCTTTACCGGTCCCGGATTCGCCGTTGATCAGCACGGTAATGTTGGAGTGGCTCAAGCGCCCGATGGCGCGAAACACTTCCTGCATCGCTGGCGCTTCGCCGATGATTTCCGGGGTGCGGGTCAGGGCGACGGGCACTTCCAGGCCCTGTTGCTCCTGGGCGTGCTGGTTGGCGCGCTTGACCAATGACACCGCCTCGTCGACGTCGAACGGCTTGGGCAGGTACTCGAACGCGCCGCCCTGGTAGGACGCGACAGCGCTGTCCAGGTCGGAGTGCGCGGTCATGATAATCACCGGCAAGCGCGGGTGCTGTTCGCGAATCCGTGCCAGCAGATCCAGGCCACTGGCACCCGGCATGCGGATGTCAGAGATGATCACGTCCGGTTGCTGGCGCGCCAGGCGGCTCATCACGCCATCGGCGCTGTCGAAGCTCTGCGTGGTCATGCCTTCCTGCTGCAAGGCTTTTTCCAGGACCCAACGGATAGAACGGTCGTCATCGACGATCCACACGGTTTCACTACGGCTCATGTCGATGTGGCTCCTTGTTCCAGTGGCAGAAAGATCGAGAAGGTGGTGTGGCCTGGATGGCTGTCACATTCGATCAGGCCCTGGTGCTGGCTGATGATGTTCTGGGTTATGGCCAGGCCCAGTCCGGTACCGTCCGGACGGCCGCTGACCATGGGAAAGAAGATGGTTTCCTGCAGGTCTGCGGGAATCCCGGGGCCGTTGTCGATGATCTCGATCTTGGTCACCAGGCGATGGCGCACGTGGCCGATGGTGAACTGGCGCATGGCCCGCGAGCGCAGGGTGATGCGGCCCAGGCGCAGCTCGTTCTGGCTGCTGATGGCTTGCATCGCGTTGCGCACGATGTTGAGGACGGCCTGGATCATCTGTTCGCGGTCGATCAGCACGTCCGGGATGCTCGGGTCGTAGTCGCGCACCAGAGTGATGCAGCCTTGGCTTTCCGCTTCCACCAGGCTGCACACGCGCTCCAGCACTTCGTGGATGTTGCACATGGCCAGCGATGGCAGTTTGTTCGAGCCGAGCATGCGGTCGACGAGGTTTCGCAGGCGATCCGCTTCCTCGATGATCACATTGGTGTAGTCCTTGAGGCTTTCTTCCGGCAACTCGCGGGCCAGCAACTGGGCCGCACCGCGAATCCCGCCCAACGGGTTCTTGATCTCGTGGGCCAGGCCGCGCACCAACATCTTGCTGGTTTCCTGCTTGGACAACTGCGCTTCTTCCTTGGTGATCCGCAGCAGTCGGTCGCGCGGGTGCACTTCAAGCAGCAGCAGGGTGGCACCGTTGCTCAGGATCGGCGTCACCGCGTAGTCGACGGTTAGGGTCTGGCCGGTCAGGGCGGTGAGCATCGCCTCGCGCTTGGTAAAGGGGTGGGCCTGTTCGACCGCCTGGCGCAGGGAGTTCAGCGCTTCGGTCGACTCGGTGAACAGCTCGCTGATGAATTGCCCATGACTGCGCTGGCCGCTGATGGCCAGGAGCATTTCCGCCGCCGGGTTCATGTACTCAAGACGCAGTTCGGCATTGAGCAGGATGGTCGCGGTGGTCAAGTTGTCGAGTAGCAAGCGGTGCAGTGCGTCGCTGATGGTCATGAGGACCTCTTTTGGAGCAGGCGCGCGCGAGAAGGAGGCGCTGTTGCGAGGAAAATGCAAAAACCAAACCAAGGCTCCGAAAAGAAGCAATAACTCCCTGAAATGGGCGCTTTAAGTTGCCTTGCGTGGCGTTCTGCCAGCTTTGCCGGGTATTTTCGAACCAAAATGGGTTGATAAGTGGCAAGCGTGCAAGTCGTTGCACCAATATAGTGCGCAAACCTGAATGGCGCCTCAATCGCTGCAAAATGAGTTTGCCTGCCCTAGCGCTTGCGTACTCGCAGCACGGTGAACCTGAGGGTTGGGCTCTGTTGGATCACCTCGTCTGCGGCCAACACCTGCACTGCGAGGCTGTGCTCGCCGCGATCGATGTTCAGCAGGTGCAGTCGGGTGGTTTCGCTCGCTGGGCCGTAGGGCTGGCCATCGAGCAGCAGGCGCAAGCGATGAGTGGCCTGCAGCGGTGGCTGGATCTGTACGCCAACGCTGAATGAACCGTTATTGGCGCGCAGGGCCTGGCCGTCGGTCAGCTCGCTGAGGGCCAGTACGCAGTAGGTGGGGCGCGGTGCGCTCAGCGCGGCGGCAGACAGGGCGAGCCATATAAGCAGGCACCACCTCAATGAGCGCATGGCAGATTCCTTTTTGACGTAAGGGGAAGGGCGGGCGAGCTGGGGTGTTGCGGTGCGGCCTTGTGAAAGACTAAGTGCCCGGGCCTGCACTGGATGTCAGGCGCGACGCTGAATCAGCGAGCAGTCGATGTTTCGTGGTGTCGGAATTTTCCATAAAAAAAGGCCTCCCGTAGGAGGCCTCATTGTCACGCCGCGTGCCGCAGCGCTACTGGATCAGCAGCTGTAGTACAGCTCGTATTCCAGTGGGTGTACGAAGGTCCGAACCTTGATTTCTTCTTCGCTTTTCAGAGCGATGTAAGCGTCGATGAAGTCATCGGAGAACACGCCGCCTTTGGTCAGGAACGCGCGACCTTTGTCCAGCTCTTCCAGGGCTTCTTTCAGGCTGCCGCAAACTTGTGGGATCTCTTTCGCCTCTTCAGGCGGCAGGTCGTACAGGTTTTTGTCAGCAGCGTCGCCAGGGTGGATCTTGTTCTGGATGCCGTCCAGGCCAGCCATCAGCAGTGCGGCGAAGCACAGGTACGGGTTGGCAGCCGGATCCGGGAAGCGAGCTTCGATACGGCGAGCGCGTGGGCTGGACACGTAAGGAATACGGATCGAAGCGGAGCGGTTGCGAGCCGAGTAGGCCAGCATCACTGGTGCTTCGAAACCTGGTACCAGACGCTTGTAGGAGTTGGTCGCCGGGTTGGTGAAGCCGTTCAGGGCCTTACCGTGCTTGATGATACCGCCGATGAAGTACAGGGCGGTGTCGGACAGGCCGGCATAACCTTCGCCAGCGAAGGTGTTCTTGCCATCTTTGGCGATGGACAGGTGAACGTGCATACCCGAGCCGTTGTCGCCGTACAGAGGCTTAGGCATGAAGGTAGCGGTGCGGCCGAAAGCTACAGCCACGTTGTGTACGCAGTACTTGAGGGTCTGAACTTCGTCAGCCTTGGCAACCAGGGTGTTGAACTTCACACCGATTTCGTTCTGGCCGGCAGTCGCCACTTCGTGGTGGTGAACTTCGATGGTCAGGCCCATCTCTTCCATGGCGTTGCACATGGAGGTACGGATTTCGTGGTCGTGGTCGAACGGTGGAACCGGGAAGTAGCCGCCCTTGATACCTGGACGGTGGCCATGGTTGCCGCCTTCCACGTCCTGGTCGGACATCCACGAACCTTGTTCGGAGTAGATCTTGAACATCGAACCGGAGATATCGGACTTGAACTTGACCTGGTCGAAGATGAAGAACTCAGGCTCAGGACCGACGAATACGGTGTCACCGATAGCGGTGGACTTCAGGTAGTCCTCGGCACGCTTGGCGATCGCACGTGGGTCGCGGTCGTAGCCTTGCATGGTCGAAGGGTCGATCACGTTGCAGACGATGATCAGGGTTGGGTCTTCGGTGAACGGATCGAGGACAGCGGTGCTGTCGTCCGGCATCAGGATCATGTCGGAAGCTTCGATGCCTTTCCAGCCAGCGATGGAGGAACCGTCGAACATTTTGCCTTCTTCGAAGAAAGCATCATCCAGCGCATCGCGAGCCGGCATGGTCACGTGGTGCTGAGTGCCCTTGGTATCTGTGAAGCGCAGATCAATCCATTTGACGTCATGATCTTTGATGAGTTGAACCGACTTCGACATAGTGTCCTCCGGGTGGCTTCGGGCTTGAGTAGTGGATGCCCTTAGAATGTGGGTGATGCCGGCGCGAATACTCTGCCAAGGCAACCTGCCTCACAAGGGAGCAAATTGCATGCCAGTGCCCCGAGTTGGGTTTTTTGCCCCAATATCACGCTTATAAAGGCGCAAAGCGTGAAAAAGGGCAAAATCGCGCCCCCTAATGTAGCGCTCAAAAGCATAAATGACCCGTTTTGGTGCACTGAAAACCTTCTGCACATTAACTGGTTAAACCTTGAGCAATTTCCGCTATAATCCGCGCCCCCCTTTTTCGGCTGGCCCAGCGCGCGCTGTTTTCATGAAACTAATCGTAAAAGTCTTCCCCGAGATCACCATCAAAAGCCGCCCGGTACGGATGCGTTTCATCCGTCAGTTGGCCAAGAACATCCGTGCCGTGCTCCGCGATCTGGACCCGGCTGTGGTGGTGAACGGTGTATGGGACAATCTCGAGCTGGAAACGCAGCTGACTGACCCCAAAGCCTTGAAGGACATGACCGAGCGCCTGAGCTGCATGCCGGGCATCGCGCATTTCCTGCAGGTCGACGAGTACCCGCTGGGTGACTTCGACGACGTGGTCGCCAAGTGCAAGCAGCACTTTGGCGAGGCGCTGGCAGGGAAGATTTTCTCGGTGCGCTGCAAGCGCGCCGGCAAGCACGAATTCAGCTCCATGGATGTCGAGAAATACGTCGGCAGCCAACTGCGTCGCCAGTGCGGCGCCGCCGGAATTTCCCTGAAAGACCCGGAAATTGAAGTCCGCATCGAAATTCGCGACAAACGGTTGTTTGTGATCCACAACCAGCACAACAGCATCGGCGGTTACCCGCTGGGCGCCCTGGAACAGACCCTGGTACTGATGTCCGGCGGTTTCGATTCCACGGTGGCGGCCTACCAGATCATGCGGCGCGGGCTGATGGCGCACTTCTGCTTCTTCAATCTCGGCGGGCGTGCCCACGAATTGGGCGTGATGGAAGTGGCGCACTTCATCTGGAAGAAGTACGGCAGCTCGCAACGCGTGTTATTTGTCAGTGTGCCGTTCGAGGAAGTGCTGGGAGAAATTCTCGGCAAAGTAGATAACAGTCATATGGGCGTCGTATTGAAGCGTATGATGTTGCGCGCTGCTTCGCGAATCGCCGATCGACTGGACATCGAGGCGCTGGTGACCGGTGAGGCGATCTCCCAGGTTTCCAGCCAGACGCTGCCGAACCTGTCGGTGATCGACTGCGTGACCGAGAAGCTGGTGTTGCGCCCGCTGATCGCCAGTCACAAGCAGGACATCATCGACCTGGCCAACGAAATCGGCACCGCCGACTTCGCCAAGCACATGCCAGAGTACTGCGGGGTCATCTCGGTGAACCCCAAGACCCACGCCAAGCGTCCACGCGTGGAGCATGAAGAGAAAGAATTCGACATGGCAGTCCTTGAGCGTGCGCTCGAGAACGCCAAACTGGTGCCGATCGATCGGGTAATCGACGAGTTGGGCCAGGACGTGCAAATTGAAGAAGTCAGCGAAGCGCTGGCAGGTCAGATCGTCATCGACATCCGTCACCCGGATGCTGCTGAAGACGACCCGCTCGCCCTGGCTGGCGTCGAGGTACAAACGATGCCGTTTTATGCACTGAACGCTCGTTTCAAGGAACTGGACCCTACTCGCCAGTACCTGCTGTATTGCGACAAAGGCGTGATGAGTCGCCTGCATGCCCACCATTTGCTCAGTGAGGGGCATGCCAATGTGCGCGTTTATCGACCGAGCTAAGAGCCCGGGGCTGTTTGCCTGTGGCCTGCGTCACCGGCCCCCCGACTCTGCCGTCAAGCTGTAACGGCAAGGCCTGACTCTACTGTAAATCGCTGCCACGACCTGTCAGCACACCGAATCCTCTGATCGAGATACACAAGTGATCGAAAATCTACGCAACATCGCCATCTTTGCTCACGTTGACCATGGTAAGACCACCCTGGTAGACTAACTCTTGCTTCAATCCGGCA